>JAQTXO010000446.1 GCA_028688765.1 Acidiphilium sp.
GAGCAACTGATCACCGAGACGCACCAGAACCAGCTTGTTCCGGTACTGGATGAAGGCCTGACCGAGCGAGGTGATGGAATTGCGCGGCCCCATCAGCGTCGCATCCAGATGCGGGTAGCCCGGTGCCCCTTCGGTATTATTGGCGCTGAGCGACTGCGCGGTGAAAAAGCTGGTGCCGACCTCGAACCCGTCGAGGAACGGCGCGGACTGCACGTTCAGAATGCCCGCGAGACTGTAGGCCGACTGGTTGGAGACGCCCGGTGCGCCGTACATCCGGTCGAAATAGAAGGACCGGACCGTGCCGGTGACCTTCGCCTGATCGAACCAATCCGCGAGCGTCGGTGCCGCAACCGGCCCGGTCTCGACGGATTGAGCCTGCGCTGCCGCGACGTTCGCCAACCCCGCGATCACCGCGAGTAACGTCACATATCTGATCTGCACCGTGAAATCCCCTGTGAATTCGGCCGCGACGATCGCGGCAATCACAAGGTTCATACACCAACGTAATCGTGATTTTGAAGATGTTGTTTGTGATACTTAAAATACAGTTCAGTTTATAATTTACATATATTTATGTTTGTCAATTGTTATCAAATTTAAATCTGGCGCTTTGGCTCCATCTTCCGGCAGGCACTTTGATTTACCTGCCGGAAGACCGGGACCTCCACGCGCCCGGAAAGGCGCGATCGAGATCAGCTTTCCTGCGGCACGTGGTGGATCGCCGGGTTGCGTTGCGGCGTGGCGCGGCGAAGGGTCGCGCCGAACCACTGGTAGAACGCCGGCACCGCGAAGAGCGAGACCAGCGACCCGAAGGCGAGGCCGCAGATGATCACCAGCCCCATCGAGAAGCGCGCCTCGGCACCGCCGCCGGAGGCGAACACCAGCGGCAGCGCGCCGGCGATCATGGCCGCGACCGTCATCAGGATCGGGCGCAGGCGGAGTTCGGATGCCTTGATCACCGCCTCGGCCTTGCTCAGCCCCTCTTCCATCTGGATCACCCGGGCGAACTGAACGATCAGGATGCCCTGTTTGCTCACCAGCCCCATCAGCATGATCATGCCGACTTCCGAATAGATGTTGATGGTGGAGAGCCCGAGCGCGATCGGCACCACCGCCCCCACCAGCGTCATCGGCACGGCGGTCAGCACCACCAGCGCGTCGCGGAAGCTTTCGAACTGGGCGGAGAGCACCAGAAACACGATCAGCAGCGCGAAGGCGAAGGTGACGATGAAGGCGTTGCCCTGCTGCTCGAACTGCCGCGAAACGCCGCCATAATGGATCTGATCGGTCGAGGGCAGGGTTGTCTTCGCCGTGGTCTTGAGGAAGCTCAGCGCCTGACCGAGTGAGACGCCGGGAGCCGGGTTACCCTGAATGGTGACCGAGTTGAGTTGCTGGAACTGAGGCAGAAAGTCGGGTGCCGGGGCATGTTGCAGGGACACGAACGTCGAGATCGGCACCATCGCACCGCTGCTCGAGCGCAGGTCGTAATCGCGCAGAAAGTCGGGGTTGGCCCGCAATTTCGGCGGCACCTGCGGCGTCACCCGGTAGCTCAACCCGTTCATGCTGTAATAGTTGACATAATTGCCCCCGAGCAGGGCGCCCAGATTGGTGCCGATCTCGGCCATGCTGAAGCCCATCGAGGCCGCGAGCTTGCGGTTGATATGAATGGTCACCTGCTCGTTGTTGAATTTCAGGTCCTTGTCGACGAAGGAGAACAAACCGCTCTTGTGCGCGGCGGCGATGATTTTCGCGGCCGCCTGATCGAGCGCATGATAGCCGCCGGTGCCGGTGATGACGAACTGAACCGGCAACCCGACCGCGGCGCCCGGCAAAGGCGGCAGACCGAAGGCCGAGAGCTTCATGCCCGGCACATTGGCCGAGAGTTTCTGCACCTCGGTGCGGACCTGCTGCGTCGTCGTGCTGCCGCGCTTGGGCTTGAGCACCAGACCGGCGACCATTTCGTTGTCGAGCAGCATGCCGCCGACGCCGATGCCGTTGACCACGAAGGAGTTTTCCTTCGACGGAATTTTGTCGAACACCGCCGAAGTGAGGTATTTGTCGTAGGCATTCATGTATTGCAGCGTCGCGGTCGGCGGCCCGATGCCGTTGACGTAAACGATGCCCTGATCCGCCGGCGGGGCGAGTTCGCTCTTGCTGATGTTGAACAGCGGCAGCAGGCCGATTGCCAGGAGTGCCGCCGCCACCACAATCGCGGGCCAGACCCGGAAACTCGCGCGCAGCGCCCGGCTGTAAGCGTTGCGCAGGCGGTTGAACACCCGGTCGATCGCCTGCGCCGCGCGGCCCGGTTCGCCATGCTTGAGAAAGCGCGAGGACAGCATCGGCGCGAGGGTGAGGGCAACGACCAGCGAGAGGATGACGGTGCCGACAATGGTGAAGGCGAACTCGCTGAACAGGCTGCCGATCAATCCTCCGAGCAGGCCGAGCGGGGCGAACACCGCGACGATCGTGGTCGCCATCACCAGGATCGGGCTGGTCAGCTCCCGGGCCGACAGGATCGCCGCATTGATCGGGTTGAGCCCGCCTTCGATATGGCGATGGACGTTTTCGACCATGATGATGCTGTCATCGACCACCAGGCCGATCGCGAGAACCATGGCGAGCAGGGTCAGGATGTTGATGGTGAAACCCAGCGCCATCATGATCGTGCCGGTGCCGAGCAGGGCGATCGGGATCGCGATCGCCGGGATCGCCAGCGCGCGGAAGGAGCCGAGGAAACCGTAGATCACCACGATGACGATGCCGAGCGCGATCGCGATGTCGAGCAGCACCTCATCGATCGAGGAGCTGATGAAGGATGCGCCGTTATAAAGGACGAAGCCCTTCATCCCCACCGGCATCGCGGGCTTGAGTTTTTTCATCGTCGCGACGACGCCTTTGGCAACATCGAGCGAGTTGCTGCCCGGTGCCGCCATCACGCCGATACTGACCGAGGGGGTTCCGTTGAGCAGCACCGATGAATTATAGGTCTGCGCGCCGAGTTCGACCTTCGCGACCTGATCGAGATAAATCGGCGTCCCGCCTTTATAGGCCACGATCAGATGATCGAACGAGGATGGTTTGTGCATCGAGGTATCCGCCGTCAGATTGACCGCGAAATACTTGCCCCGGGCGCGGCCCACGGCGGCGACGTAGTCGTTCTTTTTCAGGGCGTCGTCGATTTCGGCAGGCGTCACGCCGAGCACCGCCATTTCGTGCGGGTTGAGCCACACGCGCATCGAGAAGGTGCTGCCGTTCGGGCCGGTGCCGGGCGGCAGGATCGAGGGCAGGCCGATGCCCTTGACGGACTCGATCGCCGGCTGAACCACGCGGG
>JAQTXO010000026.1:0-8881 GCA_028688765.1 Acidiphilium sp.
TATGACCTTGGTAACGATTTCTATGCATCATGGCTGGATCAGACCATGACCTATTCCGCCGCCGTGTTCGACCCCGCCACCAAATCCCTCGAAACCGCGCAGGAGCGGAAGATCCACCGGCTGTGCGGCAGGCTGGGGCTGAGCGAGGGGATGAACGTGCTGGAAATCGGCTGCGGCTGGGGTGGCTTCGCTGAAATCGCCGCGCGCGATTACGGCGCCAACGTTACCGGCATCACCCTCTCGCAGGAACAGCTCGAATTCGGCCAGGCCCGCATCGCCCGCGCCGGGCTGGGCAATCGCGTCACCCTGCGCCTTCAGGATTATCGGGACGTGACCGAAACCTTCGACCGGATCGCCTCGATCGAGATGTTCGAGGCGGTGGGCGAACAATATTGGCCGACCTATTTCGCCTGTGTCCGCGACCGGCTGAACCAGGGCGGCCTTGCGGGCTTGCAGGTGATCACCATCGCGGACCGGTATTTCGAGGAGTATCGCTCCAGCGCCGATTTCATCCAGCGCTACGTCTTTCCCGGCGGCATGCTGCCCTCGCCCACGCGGTTCAATCAGGAAATCGCCCGCGCCGGGCTGAAGCTGCGCGAAAGCTTCTGGTTCGGGCAGGATTATGCCGAAACCCTCGCCCGCTGGCAGCACGCTTTCCAGGCCGCGTGGCCGCGGATCGGGGCGATGTCGCGCCAGTACGACAGCCGGTTCAAGCGGCTCTGGGAATATTACCTCGCCTATTGCGAGGCCGGGTTCCGCGCGGGCTGGACCGATGTCGGCCAGTTCGTGATCGCGCGAGGCTGATTGCCGCGCCACCAGCTCAGCCTGCGCACCAAGCTGATCTACGCAGCGCCCGCGCTGCCGCTGGCGATGCTCGGGCTGCCGCTGCTGGTCATCCTGCCGGATTTCTGGGCCGGCCCGATGCATATGAATCTTGTGACCGTCGGGTTCGTGCTCACCGCCGTCCGCATTTTCGATGTCATCGTCGATCCCGCGATCGGGCGGTTTTCCGATCTCTCGCAGTCCCGGTTCGGCCGCCGCAAGCCGTTCATGGCGGTGGCGATGCCGGTCGCGGCGGTGGGGGCGATCGGCCTGTTCTTTCCGCCCCATGGCGCGGGTGCGGTGTGGCTGTTCGTTTTTTACGCTCTGGTCACCTGGGGCTGGACCGCGCTATCCCTGCCCTATTGGGCGTGGGGAGCGGAATTGTCCGACGATTATACCGAGCGTCAGCGGATCACGTCGCTGCGCGAAGGCGGCACCATCATCGGCATCCTGATTTCGGCCATCGCGCCGGTCGCGCTCGGGATCACCTCGCATGTCGGGCAGGCGCATCTGCTGTCGCTGCTGACCATTGGCCTCGCCACCCCGTTCGTGCTGCTCGCCTTGCTGCGGGTGCGCGACCCGCTGCCGATCCGCCGTGCCGCGCCGGCTGGGCTGAGGGCGACCTTGGGATTGCTGGCCGCGAATGCCCCGTTCCGCCGCCTGATCCTCGCCTGGGCGGTGAACGGGCTGGCGAACGGACTGCCCGCCGCGCTGATCCTGATCGTGTTCGACCAGATCCTGCACGCGCCCAAAGCCTCCGGCCCCTTGTTGCTGGTGTATTTCGCCGCAGGTGTGCTCTCGGTGCCGTTATGGCTGAAAGCCTCCGCGCGGATCGGCAAGCACCTGACCTGGGCGGCGGCGATGGCGATGTCCGGCATTGCCTTCGCCTTCGTACCCGCGATCCTGCACGTTCCCCACGTGCTGATCCTGTTCGGCATCATCAGCGTGTTCACCGGTGCCGGGCTGGGTGCCGATTTCACGATTCCGCCCGCAATCCAGGCCGATGTGGTCGATGTCGATGAGGCGGCGAGCGGCGAACAGCGCGCGGGGATCTATTTCGCCGCCGCCACCATGGCGCAGAAAGCCGGCAACGCCCTCGCCCCCGGCCTTGCATTTCCGGTGCTCGGTCTGGTCGGCTTCTCGACCCGGGGCGGCAATGATCTGGCGCAGGACGCGACGCTGATGGTGCTCTATTGCGGCATCCCCGCCACTCTGAAACTGGTCGCCGCCGCCATCATGTGGCGCTTCCCGATCGACCGGGCCGCCCAGCAGGAGTTGCGGGCGACCATCGCCGCGCAGGCATGATCCCCCCCGGTACCAGCCTGCGCGTGGTCGGTGACGTCCACGGCGATTCAGCCGGGTTTGCCGCCGCCGTCGCGACCGACCGGTTCATCGTCCAGTTGGGCGACCTCGTCGATGACGGACCCGACACGCCCGGGGCGCTGCGGATCATGTTCGACCTGATCGATCGCGGACGCGGATTGTTCCTGCTCGGCAACCACGATTTCAAACTCGCCCGCGCCCTGCGCGGCGATGCGGTGCAGCGCGGACCGGGGCTCGCCGCCACGATCGCGGCGCTGGATAACGCGACCGCCGCGCGCGCCCTGCATGAAATCACCCGCGCGCCGGGCTGGCTGAGATCGGGCTCCACGATCTTCGTCCATGGGGGTTTTCATCCCGCCATGCTGACCGCCGCCCCTGCCCTTATGCGCCCCGGCCGCGCCGACCACCTGCTTGCCCGTGCGCTCTACGGCCAGACCACCGGCCGGGTCACCGGCGCCGGCAAGCCCGAGCGTCTGCTCGCGTGGGTCGATCGCATTCCCGAAGGTCACATCGTCTATTGCGGCCACGACCAGCGCAGCACCAATGGCCGCCCGCTGACCCTCCACGGAAGGCTCGGGGGTCAGGCGGTGTTCATGGATACGGGCGCTGGCAAGGGGGGGCATCTGTCGTGGATCGACCTGCCGGCGGGGGTGGAGTGAGGAAGGAAGGGCTTCTTTTTTGTAAAAAAGAAGAAAAAAACTTTTTTGATCCGGGTCGGTGCTGGGTTCACCGGCTCGACTGATCTTCCATCAACCTCAGTGGGTCCGGACCCCATGATCGAGCGGCACCGAAATCCACGACGTCCCCGCCGGCCCATCGACCAGCAAGGCAACGGTGTGTTTGCGTGCGAGCCGATCGTTCAGGGCCTTCGGTGTCGTCACGAAATCGGGGCCGACCGCTTCGATCAGCGTATCGGCGTGCAGCCCGGCCCGTGCCGCGGCACTGTTCTTGTCGACCGAGACGACAATCACGCCCCGCGCCCCCGGATGGGTCATGACGCCGATACCGAGTGACGCGATCATGTCCGGTTTCGCGGCGGTTTGTGTCGGCCCCGGTTTCACGACGGGTTTTTTGTCGGTCGGCGGCACCGCAATGGTGATCGCCGCGTCGTGCAGCGCACCATCGATCCGGTAGCGGAATCTGGCGGTCTGACCGGCAGGGATTTCGGCAAGCGCCACCTTGAAGGAATGAACATCGCGGATCGGCCGGTCATCGACATCGGTGATCACATCCGCCGGCGCGAGTTTGCCGGAAGAAGGACCATCCGCGACCACGCCGCCGACCACCACGCCGTCCGCCGACGGCAGATGCCAGGCACGCTCCATATCCGCCGAGACATGCTCGATCCGCAGCCCTACCCATCCGCGCGTCATTTTGCCATGCGCGATCAACGATTTCGCCACCGGCTCGACCATGCTGGAGGGGATGGCGAACCCGATGCCGACCGATCCGCCCGATGGCGAATAGATCGCGGAATCCACGCCCACGACATGCCCGTTGGCATCGAGCATGGGGCCGCCGGAATTACCCCGGTTGATCGCCGCATCGGTCTGGATGAAATTGTCGTACGGCCCCGAGCCGATATCGCGGTGCAGCGCGCTCACCACCCCCGCCGAGACCGAAAATCCGAGACCGAACGGGTTGCCGATCGCCACCACCCAGTCGCCGAGTTCGAGCTTGCCGCTATCGCCGAATGTCAGGAACGGATCGGGGTGGCCGGTGTCGATCTTCAACACCGCCAGATCCGCCTTCTTGTCCGATCCGATCAGTTTGGCGGTATAGATATGCCCGTCATGCATCGTGACCTTGATCTCGCTGGCCCCGGCGATGACGTGATGATTGGTGACGATATAGCCGTCCTTGCTGATGAAGAACCCGGTGCCGAGCGCCTGTTCTGCGCGTGGCGGCACGATCAGGCTGTTCGAATCGGCTTTCTTCGCGTCCGATTTCTGAAACCCGCCCGCTCCCGGCTTGAGTTCGGCCCCCGGCGCGGGTTTCGCCTTCATCGGGTCGATGCTTTCGATATCGACCACGGCGGGCAAAGCGGCGCGGGCGATTTTGGCGATCGCCGGCGGCGTCGGCATGGCTTCGGCGCGTCCGCTCGCGACGAGGCCGGCGGCGAGCAGCAGGTTCGGGAGGGTTTTGCGCAATGTCATGGCTATCAGAGTGATGTGATATCGCCGATCCGGCAAGAGATGAATTTCACGATCCCGGCGGGTGTCACCCCGGCTTGCCGCATCTCCCGCAATGTCGCGGCCCGGTCGCGCTTCGCCAGCCGCCTTCCGGAGTGATCGGTTAGCAGCGGATGATGGGCATAGGCCGGGGTTGGCCAGCCAAGCAGATGCTGCAACAGCACGTGGATCGGCGTCACGGCCCGCAAATCCTGACCCCTCGTCACCAGCGTCACCCCCTGCACCGCATCGTCATGTGTCACGCAGAGATGATAGCTGCACAAGGCATCCTTGCGCGCCAGCACGACATCGCCGAGCGCTTCCGGGTCGGCCAAAATCCACCCCTCGCCCGCTTCGTGAAACCGCAGCGCGCCGGTGCGCCGAACCGCGCGATCGGTGCGCAGCCGCAAGGCATAGGCGTCGCCCTGCGCGATTCGCGCCGTCGCCATCGCCGGATCGAGGGTGCGGCAGGTGCCGGGATAGCGGCCATCGCCCCCGTGCGGCGCGCTCATCGCCCCGGCAATCTCGGCACGGGTGCAGAAACAGGGGTAGAGCAGGTCCATTGCCGCCAGCCGATCGAGCGCGGCAGCGTAATCCGCCAGATGATCCGACTGGCGGCGCACTTCGCCGCGCCAGACCAGGCCGAGCCAGGTCAGATCCTCGATGATCGCCTCGGTGAAGGCAGGGCGGCAGCGCCCGGCATCGATATCCTCGATCCGCAGCAGAAAATCCCCCTGCCCTGCCCGCGCCGCCGCGAACCCGGTCAGCGCCGAGGCGGCATGGCCGAGATGCAGATAGCCGGTCGGGCTCGGAGCGAAGCGGGTCACGATGGACATCGCCGGTCAGGATGATACGCTCCGCGCGAATTGCAAAGTGAGGCGCAAATGACCCTGGATGGACCGCGTTGGGGGCCGGCGAACGGCACCGCGAAGCAACTCGTTGTGCTCTGCCACGGTGTCGGCGCCGACGGGAACGATCTGATCGACCTCGCCCCATACTGGGCGCGGGCGGTGCCCGAAGCCGCTTTCGTCGCCCCCCATGCGCCGGAACCCTTCGCCATGGCGCCGCATGGCCGCCAATGGTTCCCGATCGGCAATCTCGATCCGCTGACCCTGGGAGCCGGGGTTCGCCGCGCGCAGACCGCGCTCGATGGCTTTCTCGATGCCGAACTGGCCCGGCTCGGCCTCCCGCCGGACGCCTACGCGCTGATGGGATTCAGCCAGGGTGCGATGACCGTGCTGTTCACGGGATTGCGCCGTGCGGTGCCGCCGCGCGCGATCCTCGCCTTTTCCGGCGCGCTGATCGACCCCGAGTCGCTACCACGCGAGATTACAGGGCGGCCGCCGGTCCTTCTGGTTCATGGCGAGGCAGACCCGATCGTGCTGGTCTCGCGCTCGCGCGACGCCGAGGCGGTCCTTCGGGCCAACGGCGTCCCGGTGCAGGGACTTTATGTTCCGAACCTCGCTCACGGCATCGACGATGCGGGGCTTTCGGCGGGCGCGCTGGCATTGCAGCGCGGCTTCGCCACGCCGGTTGAAGTTTGATGACAAAGGCCGGGGGCCGACGCTGTGTGACTTGCAGCCCGCGCGGGTCTTTGTCATAAACCTCTCATGAACTCGGCCCGTCACCAGATATGGCGACTCGATTTCCGAAGCGCCCTTTATGTTGCGTCCCCCTATTGGGACCGGATGAGTAATGCCTGACGGCGGGCAGAATTTCCCCGCTCTCGTGCTGAACGCGGATTTCCGTCCGCTCTCCTATTTCCCGTTATCGCTCTGGGCCTGGCAGGACGCCGTGAAAGCGGTGTTTCTCGACCGTGTCTCGGTGCTTTCCGAGTACGAGCACGAGGTTCATTCGGTCTCCATCTCGATGAAGCTGCCCTCGGTGATCGCGCTGAAGGATTTCGTGCCCTCGATGCGCCAGCCGGCGTTCACCCGGTTCAACGTGTTTCTGCGCGACGGGTTTACCTGCCAGTACTGTCACGATCGTCTGCCCGCGCCCGATCTGACGTTCGACCACGTCATCCCCCGCGCCCGTGGTGGCCGCACGACCTGGGAAAACGTTGTCACCGCCTGTGGTGCGTGCAATCTCCGCAAGGGCTCGAAGCTGCCCCGCGAATGCAAGATGTTCCCCTATGAGACCCCGCGCCGTCCGAATTCGTGGGAGCTTCAGGATCGCGGGCGTGCCTTCCCGCCGAATTTCCTGCACGAAAGCTGGCGTGATTTCCTCTATTGGGACAGCGAGCTGGAAACATGAGTGACCTGACGCTCTACACGAACCCGATGTCGCGCGGACGGATCGCACGGTGGATGCTCGAAGAGGTCGGCGAACCCTACGAGGTCGAGATCCTCGACTATAAAGGTGCGATGAAGGCCCCGGAGTATCTCGCGCTCAACCCCATGGGCAAGGTTCCCGCGCTGCGCCACGGCGATGCGATCGTTACCGAAACCTCGGCGATCTGTGCCTACCTTGCCGATGCCTTCCCTGAGACGAAGTTGGCGCCTCCACTTCGCGACCCACGCCGAGCGGCCTATTTTCGCTGGCTGTTCTTTGCCGCCGGACCTTTCGAGGCGGCCGTGACCAACAAGGCGTTCGGCTTCGAGGTGCCCCCGGAACGGGCCGCATCGACCGGCTATGGCAGTTTCGCCGCCGTCATGACCGCACTCGACATCGCAGTCAGCCGGAGCGAGTTCATCCTTGGCGACGCGTTCTCGGCTGCCGATGTCTATGTCGGCTCACAAATCGCCTTCGGCCTGATGTTCGGATCGATCGAGAAGCGGCCCGCCTTTGAATCGTACGTCCAGCGGCTTACCGCGCGCCCCGCGGCGAAGCGTGCCGCCGCGCTCGATGACGCGCTGATCGCCGCCGCGAAAGACAAATAGCACCGGAGCCGGTTTCGCCCGACTTTCATATCCGCTATCTCCGTTTCAACGGAGAACCGACATGAACAAACCGATCCCCAACTCCCTGCGCAACCTGCCTGACGAACGCGGCCGCTTCGGCGAATTCGGCGGCCGGTTCGTTGCCGAAACCCTCATGCCGCTGATCCTCGAACTGGAGGCCGCCTACGAGGCCGCAAAGCACGATCCGGCGTTCCAGGCCGAGTTCGACTATTACATGAAGCACTATGTCGGCCGCCCCAGCCCGCTCTGGTTCGCCGAGCGGCTGACGAAAAAACTCGGCGGTGCGAAAATCTATTTCAAGCGTGACGAGTTGAACCACACCGGCGCGCATAAGATCAACAATTGCATCGGGCAGATCCTGCTCGCCAAGCGCATGGGCAAGACCCGTATCATCGCGGAAACCGGCGCCGGCCAGCACGGGGTTGCCACCGCAACCGTCGCCGCTTTGTTCGGCCTGCCCTGCGTGATCTACATGGGCGCGGTCGATGTCGAGCGGCAACAGCCCAATGTGTTCCGCATGAAGCTGCTCGGCGCCGAAGTGGTCCCGGTTACCTCGGGAGCGGCGACGCTCAAGGACGCGATGAACGACGCCCTGCGCGACTGGGTCGCGAACGTGCGGGACACGTTTTATATCATCGGCACCGCCGCTGGTCCGCACCCCTACCCTGCCATGGTCCGCGATTTTCAGTCGGTCATCGGCACCGAAGCCCGCGCTCAGATGTTGGAAGCCGAATCCCGCCTGCCGGATGTCGCGATCGCGGCGATCGGCGGCGGCTCCAACGCGATCGGCCTGTTCCATCCGATGCTCGATGACGACGTCAAGCTCATCGGCGTCGAAGCCGCCGGGCGTGGCCTCGATTCCGGCGAACATGCCGCTTCGCTGTCGCGGGGCCGGCCCGGCGTGCTCCACGGCAATCGCACCTATCTGCGGCAGGACGATGACGGCCAGATCCTCGAAGCCCACTCGATCTCCGCCGGTCTCGATTACCCCGGCATCGGTCCCGAACATTCCTACCTTCATGATATCGGCCGGGTCGAGTATGTCGCGGTCACCGATGATGAAGCGCTTGCGGCGTTCCAGCTCTGCTGCGCGACGGAGGGGATCATCCCCGCGCTCGAACCCGCCCACGCCCTTGCCCATGTCGCCAAGATCGCCCCGACCATGGAGCCCGAAAAAATCATCCTGATGAATTTGTGCGGACGGGGGGACAAGGATATTTTCACCGTGGCGAAGCACCTAGGGGTTCAGCTGTGAGCCGCATCGCCGCCACCTTCGGGCGGCTGAAAGCCGAAGGTCGCGCCGCGCTGATCACTTTCGTCGAAGCCTTCGATCCGGACCGGGCGACCTCGCTGTCCCTGCTCACCGGCATGGCCCGAAACGGCGCCGATATCATCGAAATCGGCATGCCCTTCACCGACCCGATGGCCGACGGCCCGACCATCCAGCTCGCCGGGCGCCGTGCGCTCCACGCCGGTGCCACCGTTGCCGGCACGCTCGGCCTGGTGCGCGAGTTCCGGAGCGGCAACGACACGCTGCCTCTGGTGCTGATGGGCTACCTCAACCCGATCCTTTCCTACGGTGTCGCCCGGTTCACCGCCGATGCCGCCGCCGCCGGGGTCGATGGCCTCATCGTGGTCGACCTGCCGACCGAGGAAGCCGAT
>JAQTXO010000026.1:8891-13732 GCA_028688765.1 Acidiphilium sp.
CGATCTGATGCTGGCCGACGTCAAAGCCAACGGCCTCGACCTGATCCGACTCATTGCGCCCACCACCTCGGATGAACGTCTGCCCATAGTGTTGAAGGACAGTTCGGGCTTCGTCTACTACGTGTCGATCACCGGCATCACCGGCACCAGCACGGCCTCCGCCACCGATCTGGCACGCGACATCCCCCGGCTTCGCCGCGCGACCGACCTGCCGATCGCGGTCGGCTTCGGCGTGCGGACGCCCGAGCAAGCGGCCATCGTGGCCCGCCACGCGGATGCCGCGGTGGTCGCCTCCGCCCTGATCGACCGGATGGCAAGCGGGCTCGAAGGCGGGCACGCCTCACCCGCCGTGATCGAAACGGTCCTCGCGGATGTGGCGGCCCTGGCCAGGGCCATGCATGCCGAGTCGGTCCCGGCGTAGCTTACATCGTTCGTCACCGTTTCGAGCCTTACGAGCGGCGGCAATTTATTTACACGATGAACTGCGCGAGCGACCAGCTCAGGGGCCTGCGGTCAGCAGGACGATTGCGGAGTTGCCGCGGCCGATCACGCGAATCGCAAGCGCACGCGCAGAGCACGGCGTGTCGTATCTCGACGGTCGTTCGGCACACCGATCCAGACCGCCCCGCTCAGAGCGCGTGCTTGATGCCGCGCACCATCCGCGTCATGAACCCGGCTTCGGGGTCCGCCACCATCGCCACCGCCGGGACTGTCGCGATCGTCTTGCCGTCGGCGCTGACCGTGATGGTACCGACCACGTCACCCTTCGCGACACCCGCTTTCGGCGGCGCATCGTAGGTCACGGTGGTTTTGAACCCCTTCACCGCCACTTTCGGCACGGTCATCACCACATCGTGTTGCGCCGCAACCGGTACGCTGACCTGCTGGTATCCCGGCGTCGGCATCGACCCCAGCGTCTTGCCGGCATCCACCACCGTCGCGTCGGTATAGAACTGATACCCGTAATCGAGCAGGGATTCGATATCGTTGGTACTGGTCACCCAGTTCGGGCCACCCAGCACCACCGCGATCAACCGCCGTCCGTCGCGTAGCGCCGTCGCGTCGATGCAATGCCCGGCCTCGTTGGTCCGCCCGGTCTTCAACCCGTCCACGGTGGGATCGCGGAACAGAACCGGGTTCCAGCTGCGCTGACGGATCTTGTCGAAAGTATAATGCTTCAACACTGAAATCTTCAGATATTGCGGGTAATCGGTCACGATCGCGCGCGAGAGCTTTGCCACATCCATCGCGGTCGTCCGCAATGTCGGGTCCGGCAGCCCGTCGACATTGACGTAATGCGTCCGGTCGAGGTGCAGCACTTTCGCTTCATGGTTCATCAGCCCGACAAAGGAGGAGCGACTGCCCGCCACCGCCTGCGCCAGCGCCACCGCCGCATCGTTGCCGGAATCGATGATCAGCCCGTGCAGCAATTGATCCACTGTGACTGTCATGCTGGGCGAGATGAACATGCGCGACCCGCCAGTGTGCCAGGCCGCAACGCTCACCGGCACGGTCTGATCCATTTTCAGGGTGCCGTGCGCGATCGCCTGATAGACCAGATACGCCGTCATCAGCTTGGTCAGGCTGGCAGGTGGCCACGCCAGATCCGGCGCCTTCTCGGCGATGACCGCACCGGTTTTTGCATCCATCAGCACATACGAAGCCTGGGCCGGCAATTCCGGCGGTGCCGCCATACCGGGCAGGGCGAGCGGCGCGGTCGGCGGCGGACCGGCCGGGACCGCCGGCGACGTGGCCGCCTTGGCGGCAGGCTTCGCCAGATGGTGCGGCACCGCCGCACTGGCTGGCGCGGCGGCCGAGACCAGGGCAATCGAACTGAGGAGCGTGGCGACGGAGCGCTTCATGTCATGGTCCAGGCAAGTGATGAGGCCATCTCCTACAATCCCTCGCCGTGTCGGCGCAAATCACGCAGCCGTGCCACCTCCCCCGCCCAGTCTTCCTTGACTTCGCCGCCCCCGCAAGGTTGAAGCGGCACCTGAACAGGAACCGAACCTCAATGGCCGCAAAACCACCGTCCAACCAGCAGTCCAGCGCTCCCCAATCGACCGGGGCGATGATCCGGGAATGGGTCGTCACTCTCGTTTACGTTGTCGTGATTGCGGTTTTCATCCGCTCGTTCCTGTTCGAACCGTTTTTCATTCCCTCGGGCAGCCTGACGCCGACGCTGCTGCCGGGCGATTTCATTCTTGTCACGAAATGGAACTATGGCTACTCGCGCTGGTCGTTCCCTTTCGGCGAACCCGATTTCAAGGGCCGCATTTTCGGCTCGCTGCCCAAGCAGGGTCAGATCGCGGTGTTCGCCCTGCCGCGCGACCCCAGCATCGACTATATCAAGCGCGTCATCGGCGAACCGGGCGATACCGTGCAGATGACCAAGGGTCAGCTCTACATCAACGGCAAGGAGGTGCCCCGCACGCCGGACGGCACCTATGTCGAAACCCCGCTCGATGACGGCCAGGGCGTGCCGATCACCGTGAAACTCTACAAGGAAACCCTGCCGGACGGCGTCACCCACCTGATCGCCAAGGCGACCGACAAGGGCTTCGCCAACAACACGCCGGTCTATCACGTGCCGCCCGACCATTTGTTCATGATGGGCGACAACCGCGATTTCAGCGAAGATTCCCGCTTCCTCGATGCGGTCGGCTACATTCCGCTCCAGAATTTCGTCGGCCGCGCCCGGTTCATCTGGTTCTCGATCCGGCTCGATCACCCGTGGTGGGAAATCTGGTACTGGCCGGTCGATATCAGGTGGGACCGCATCTTCAAGGTCATCAAATGAATACGAAGGCCGAAGCCCTGCTCGGCCACGAATTCACCCGTAAGGACCTGCTCGCCGAAGCCCTCACCCATCGCTCGGCGGTTGGCCAGGGCGGTGCGGGTTCGAACGAACGGCTCGAATTCATCGGCGACCGCGTGCTCGGCCTGCTGGTCGCGGAATGGCTGATCGAGCGATTCCCCCGTGAGCGCGAAGGCGCGCTCGGTCCGCGCCTCGCTTATCTGGTTTCGCGCCCTTCGCTCGCCGGCATCGCCGAGCATATCGGGATCGCCGATCTGCTCGATGTCTCGCCGGGGGAATCCCGCCGCGGTGTACGCAACCGCTCGACCGTGCTCGCTGACGCGCTCGAAGCCCTGATCGGCGCGCTCTACACCGATGGCGGGCTGACCCCGGCACGCAATTTCATCCGCCATGCCTTCGCCACCGTGATCGACGCGCAGGATTCGGCACCGCCCAAGGACCCGAAAACCGCGCTGCAGGAATACGCCCTGGCCCGCAGCCCGATCCTGCCGGCCTACGAAATTCTCGCCCGCACCGGCCCCTCCCATGCGCCGAAATTCCACATCCAGGTGACCGTGGGGACCGAAACCGCCGAGGGCCAGGCCGGCACCAGGCGCGAAGCTGAACAGAACGCGGCCCGTAACCTTCTCGATCGGCTCAAATCATGACCACACGTTGCGGCTACGTTGCCCTGCTCGGCAGGCCCAATGCCGGGAAATCCACCCTGCTCAACCAGGCCGTCGGCGCCAAGGTCTCGATCGTGACGCCCAGGGCGCAGACCACGCGCTTCCGGGTCAGCGGCATCGTGATGCGGCAGACCGCCCAGATCGTCCTGATCGACACGCCGGGCCTGTTCGCCCCGAAACGCCGGCTCGATCGCGCCATGGTCGCCGCGGCGTGGGACAGTGTCGCCGGGGCGGATCTCGCGTGCATGCTGGTCGATGCCTTCCGCGCCAGGCCCGACGATCTCGCCGAACCGCTCGAAGCCCTCGCGCGCACTGGCCGCAAGCGCTGGCTCATCCTGAACAAGATCGACCTGCTGCCCCGCGAAAAGCTCCTGCCGCTGGCGGAAACCCTCGCCAAAGCCGGCAGCTTTGCCGAAGTCTTCATGATCAGTGCGCTGAAGCGGGACGGCATCGACCACCTGCTCGATGCCATGGGCAGGGCCATGCCCGAAGGCCCGCACCTTTACCCGGAAGACGAACTCACCGACCAGACCGACCGCATGCTCGCCGCCGAACTGGTCCGCGAACAGATATTCATGCAACTCCGCGAGGAAATTCCCTACGGTGCCTCGGTCGAAACCGAAAGCTTCAAGGATCTCGCCGACGGCTCGGCCCGGATCGACCTGACGATTTACGTCGCCCGCGCCGCCCACAAGAAAATCATGCTCGGCGAGGGCGGAGCCCAGATCAAGTCGATCGGCACCAAAGCGCGCACCCAGCTCGAAAAACTCCTCGAACGCCGGGTCCATCTGTTCCTCAACGTCAAGGATCGGCCGGGCTGGGACGAAGAATCGGCGAGGCTCCGGGCGCTGGGGCTGGAGGGTTAGGCGGCCAGCCGCCGCAAATGATAATCGGCGTCGCCGAACTGCATCTCGATCATTGTCAGCCGCTTGAACAGATGCCCGGCTTTGTATTCCATCGTCACGCCGATCCCGCCATGCAGTTGCACCGCTTGCTGACCCACGAATTTCGCCGCTTTTCCCACTGCCGCCTTGGCCATCGCGATCGCTTCGCCCCGCACCTTCGCATCATCGTCCGCCGCTGACAGGGCGGCAAAAATCGCCATGCTGCGCGCCTGCTCCAGCGCGACATACATATCGACCGCGCGATGCTGCAACGCCTGGAACGCCGAGATGGCGACACCGAACTGCTTGCGCGTCTTCATGTAATCGACGGTCATGGCAATCAGCGCCTCCATGGCGCCGACCGCCTCGGCGCAGAGCGCCGCAATCGCCTCGTCGACCGCCCGCTCCAGGACGGCAAGATCACCGATCAGCCGCGCTGCCGGCACGCGCACATTGGCAAGTGAAATCTCCGCC
>JAQTXO010000447.1 GCA_028688765.1 Acidiphilium sp.
CCGTAAAGGTTGCGCAGCTGGCGTTCCGCCTTTTCGGATAGCTGGGCGACCTCCTCGGCGATGTTGAGCTCGCCGGGATCGGTCATCCGGCGCAGCTCTTCGATCTTGGCTTCCAGCTCGGCGACCGGCTTTTCGAAATCGAGAAAATGACGCATCGGGTTCGGGTGTCGCAGATCGGCGCGGATGTCAAATGGCGGGCGGACGATCAGCGCTCGGTCCCGGCCCCGGCGCGTTCGAGATACGTGATCAGGGCGACGCCAACCTCGGGCGGTGCCGCATGGCGGATCGCGCTTGCCACGTCGTGCAACTGGCGGCGCAGGGCATAAACCTGATCGAGCAGGCAGAGGACGACAGGCAAGGCGTCGTCGTTGACCTGCAGCTCGCGCGATAATTCATGGATCAGCCGGACCCTTTCGAGGTCGATGGCGCGGAATATGAAGCCATCGCTGGTCGGGTCGGGGCGGACCCAGCGATTGTCGATCCAGCGTTCGAGGTCGTGACGGTCGAGACCTTCCACGGTCCGGATGACGACGTCGATGGTGATCATGGTTCCGCCTCCATGCCGGCGCGTGGGTTGAAGGCCGTTGCGGGTTTCCACTCGCGCAGGAATGCCTCGAGTGCCGGATCGGGCTTGCCGATCGCGATGCTCAAGGTTGCGTAGAGATCACCGGCGGGCGTGTTGCCCCGGCCCGGAACACCACGACCGCGCAGGCGCAGCACGGCGCCGCTGTCCGAGCCGGGCGGGATACGCATCCGGACCGGGCCGCCGGGGGTCGGCACTTCAACTGGTCCGCCGAGTACGGCTTCCGCGATGGTGACGGGCAGGTCGAGCCTTATGTCCTGACCATCGCGGCGGAAGAACCGGTGCGGGGTGACATGAACCGCGATCAGCGCATCGCCTGCCGGCCCGCCGGCATGACCGGGACCGCCCTTGCCGCGCAGCCGCAATATGGTCCCGTCATCGGTGGCGGGCGGGATCCGGACGTCGAGTGTTCCGCCGTCCGGCAGGGTGATCCTTGTCGTTGTGCCGTTGACCGCATCGAGGAACCCGACCGCAAGGGTGAATTGGGCATCCGCCCCCCGAATCGGTCCCTGGCGGGGTCGGCCGCCCGGGTCGTTGAACATGGTGCCGAAGATCGATTCGAAATCGGACGCGTTCCAGTTGCCGCCGGTTGAGGCGCCGCCGGTGCCGTAGCGCTGTCCGGCGTCGGCCTGCGCGTAGTCGCGGTAGCGTGGCCGGGGTGGCGCTTCGTTGCCTTCGGCGTCGATCTCGCCACGGTCGAACCGGGCGCGTTTGTCGGGATCGGACAGCAGATGATGCGCGGCGGAAATCTGCTTGAACTTGGCTTCCGCAGCGGCATCCCCGGGGTTGAGGTCGGGATGGCTGGTCTTGGCGAGCTTGCGATAGGCACGGCGGATGTCCTCCGCACTGGCATCACGGGCAACGCCCAGGGTCTCATAGGGATCTGGCACCGAAATCATCCTTGGTCAGCTTCTGGATCGACCGTGAGCAAAGCATGGAAGCCGGGCCGATGACAGTGCCGCGATCGCGCACCAAGATTGATCGACAACCGATTGGTTCCGAGATATGATCATGGCAGCGGATATGGGCGCCCGGAAAAGCGGTTGCAACGCCGGTCCGTTTCGCCAATCGCTCTCCTCGTTCGATCGAACCGGTTCATGACAACAGATGTTTCGTGGCGCACGATGATAGCGCCCTACCTGAAACCCGACAGCCGGCTGGCTCTGGCGCAACTGCTCACCACGCTGCTGCCGTTTCTGGCAGTGATGGGATTGCTGTTGGTGGCGCTCGATCATGGCTACTGGATCGCGCTGTTGCTGCTTCCGGTGGGAGCGGTGCTGGTGGTGCGGCTGTTCATGTTTCAGCATGATTGCGGCCATGGCTCCTTTTTCGCGCCGCGCTGGGCGAATGATGCGCTCGGTCTCGTGCTCGGCGTGCTGACACTGACGCCCTACACCGCCTGGCGCGCGGCCCATGCGGTGCATCATGCCAATACCGGCAATCTGGACCGGCGCGGGATTGGCGACGTCAACACCCTGACCGTCGCGGAATATCGTGCCCTGTCGCGCTGGCGGCGGGTGGGCTACCGGCTCTATCGCCATCCCGCCGTGCTGTTCGGCCTCGGACCGGTATGGCTGTTCGTGATCAAGAACCGTATCCCGTTCGGTCATCCCGCGCGGCGGTGGCGCGAATGGGCGAGCGTGCTGGGCACCAATGCCGCCCTTCTCGCGCTGGTCGCTATTCTGTTCGTCACGCTCGGCCCGGTCGCGGTGCTGCTGGGGTGGCTGCCGATGATGGTGATGGCCGCGACGATCGGCGTCTGGCTGTTCTACATCCAGCATCAGTTCGAGCACACTTATTGGGAGAGCCGGCCCGAGTGGGACTTTCGGAGCGCCGCGCTCGAAGGGGCGTCGTTTTACGACCTTCCGCGCGTCCTGCACTGGATGACCGGCAATATCGGGTTTCATCATATCCATCATCTGTCGAGCCGGATTCCGAATTACCGGCTGCGCGCGTGCCATGAAGCCAATCCTGCGTTTCAGGTCGCCCCGCGCCTCACGTTCTGGTCGAGCCTGCGCTGTGCCCGGCTGGCTTTGTGGGATACCGATCAGCGCCGCCTGGTGCCGTTCAGCCGCAGCCGGACGGCCTGACCCGCGTCAGGCACCGTTGCCGATCCGGGGGTGGCTGAGGCACATTCGCGCGAGGACAGCCAAAGGAACATCCATGCGCGATTTTCACATCCCTGGCCGCAGCGCGGTCTATGCCGGTCGCGCGATGGCCGCGACCTCGATGCCGGTGGCGACGCTGGCGGCCCTCGATGCGCTGCGGGCGGGCGGCAATGCGCTGGATGCCGCAGTGACCGCGGCAGCGCTGCTCGGTGTGGTCGAGCCGCAATCGACCGGGATCGGCGGCGATTGCTTCTGCCTCTATAAAGAGGCCAGCAGTCCGGACGTGATCGCGCTGAACGGCTCGGGTCGCGCGCCCGCTGCGGCCACGATCGATCATTACGAGGCGCATGGCATATCGAGCCTGGAGGCAACCTCGCCGCACGGCGTCACCATCCCCGGCGCGGTGGGGGCGTGGGAGACACTGCTCGAAGCCCATGGCAGGCGGGGACTGGCCGCGGCTCTTGCACCCGCGATCCATTATGCCGAGGCGGGCTTTGCGGTCAGTCCGCGCGTGGCGGCGGATTGGGCGAATTCCGAGGACAAGCTCCGCCGGGCCGGGGCCCACGCCCTGCTGCCGAACGGCCATGCGCCCGGCGTCGGCACACTGGTCCGCCAGCCGGAGCTCGCCGCCACC
>JAQTXO010000448.1 GCA_028688765.1 Acidiphilium sp.
AGACCGGGGTGATCGAAACGGGTCTGTTCAACGGCGATGCGGCAGGCATGGCGCTGGAACAGAGTAATACTAGCGGCACGCTCGGGGTGGTCAGTGTCGCCACTCCGTTGCTGCTCAATGATCTATCACCCCTGACCATTGCCGGGCCGGTGACGGTGGCGACGCTGGGGCTGGGCGATACCGGGTCGATCGGGGAGGCCGGGTCGATCAACGCGACGACGCTGGTCAGTCTCGGGAAAATCGGCGGCAATGTCGTGCTGGATGGCGTCAATACCATCGCGACGCTGGGGGATTTCAGCGCGGCGGGCAGCGTGACGCTCGACGATGCGGCAGCGCTTGCGGTGACCGGGTCGGTGACCGCGCTCAATGCCTCCTTGACCGCTGCGGCGCTGAATATTCCCGGCACGATCGCGGCCACCACGCTCGGGCTGATCAGTGCCGGGTCGATCGATGAGGGCGGCAGCGTCGATGCCAACATGCTCGACGCGCAGGCGGGCGGCGATGTTGCGCTGACCGGGATCAACAATATCGGCACGCTCGGCGGTTTCACCGTCACGGGCAATGCGACGATCGCCGATGGCGCGACGCTGAGCATGGCCGGACCGTTCAGCGCGGCGAACGCGACGGTTGCGGCGGCGGGGCTCGCGATTCCGGGACCGGTCAGCATCGCCGGGACGCTGTTGCTCGGCAGTACCGGGCCGGTCACGGAATCCGGCTCGATCGTCGCGGCGACGCTGGGGTCGGAGGGGTTGATCGGCGGCACGGTGGCGCTGGGCGGGACCAACACGATCATCACCCTCGCGGATTTCGCGGCGGGCGGCGACGTCGATTTCACGGATACCGCGCCCTTGACCATCGCCGGGACGTTCAACGCCCCGAACGCGACACTTGCGGCGGACGGGTTTGCGGTTCCCGGCGATATCGCGGTGCCGGGTCTGCTGAGCCTGTCGAGCCTGGGCGCGATCGATGCGCCGGGGACGATCATGGCCGGCACGCTCACCGGCACCAGCGGCGGCGCGGTTCTGCTCGATGGCACCGACCGGATCGCGACGCTCGGCGATTTCCACGCGGGGTCCGGCGCGTTCACCCTGATCGACGGGGTGCCGCTGCGCGTCTCTGGCGCGGTGAATGCCGCCGACATCGTGCTGACCGCCCCCACGACATCGATTACCGGCACGCTTGCCACGCCGGGCACGCTCGGCCTGGGCGGCGGCACGATCATCGAGACCGGGGCGATCAGCGCGGCGGTGCTCCAAAGCCAGGGTGCGCTCGGCGGCTACGTCTCGCTCGCGGGATCGAACCGGATCGGGATGCTCGGACAATTCGACGATGCCGGTCATGCGCTTTCGCTGGTCGATGGCGGGCCGCTCGATCTCGCGGGGCCGGTGACGGCGCAGGTCGTCAGCATCAGCGCCACCGGCATGTTGACCCTGGACGGGATTGCCGGCGGCGGGCTGTTCATCAACGGCCGGGCACCCGCCGGTGCGGTGACCTCGCAGACCGCACCGCGCGCCGGAATCGATTCGGTGCTGAGCGTTGTCGCGGGCGGTGCCCAGCAATTGGTACAGACCGGGATATTCGATATCGATGCCGGGCCGATCGCGCAGCAGGTGGGTCTCGCCACGCAGCCGAACATGCTGTTCGTGGACCTGAACACCACCGGCAGCGCCAGTTTTGCCGATCTGGTGGCGCCCAACACGACCATGGTGATCAGCCTCGGCGGCGGGGCGGCCAGCGGCCAGCTCGATCTGAAATTCCTCGCGGTCGCGGGCAGCTATGCCGGCAAGGCGAATTTCACCGGTACGCTCGATAATGTGTCCGGGCAGGCAGCGGCGCATAACAGCGTGGTCGTTCCGGTGCCGGGGGTGAATTACCGGTTCAACGCCTGCATCATCGGCTCGGTCAACTGCACCGTGCTGCCGGTGGTGACCTTGCCGGAAGCCAGCCCGCTGCAGGATTTCGATCTGACGCCAACCCGCAGGCGACGACTGGATCGCGATGTCCGGCTGCCGGGTATCGCGGCGAAGGATTACTGAGAATGCGGATGGCGGACGCGGCGCTGACGATGGTGCTGATGGCACTGCTGACCGCGGCTCTGGCCGGGTGCGCCGCGCCACCGGCGAGTGCCTATCACGCCAGCGGCGCCAGTGCCGCGCTCGCGGGGCCGCAATACGCGCTCGGCCGCAACAGCAGCGGCGAGAGCTGCACCGCGAGCCGCACCCGGCACGGCGCGCTGGTCTATTGCGGCAGTTGGGGCCACCCGAGCGCGCGGGTGGTTTCCGGCCCGGCGACCACCGAGGCCGGGCTGCAGGCGCTGGCCACCGATGGATCGTGGCGCGCCGGGCTGGAGGAACGCTATGCCTGCGCGGCCCCGCGCGCCACCACGGTGCTGGGCCGCTATCCCGGCGAATTGCTGCTCTGCACCCAGCGGATCGGCGGCTGGCCGCATGTGGCGCTCGCCGCGCTGATCCGGGGCCACGCGTGGCTGGCCGATGGTGTCCAGCCCGCCTTCCCCGCGATGCAGCGCGCGATCGGGCTGGTGAGCGGCGTGGCGACGCCGGCCACCGTGCGCGATGTTTCGGTAACCACCTCCGACCGGTTGCTGGCCGACCGGCTGGCCGCGGCGGCGTTCACCTCCGGCGATATCGGCCAGTACGAAGCGCTGATGCAGGTCGGCAACAATGCCAATCAGGCCGAGGATTACGCCGCCGCCGTCACCGCCTATCGGGCGGCGCTGGCGCTGCAGCAGAAATCGCTCGGAACCGATAACCCCAACACCGTCGCCCCCATGGTCGATCTGGCGCTGAACCTGTCCGATCAGGGGCGTTACGATCAGGCCGATGCGCTGTTCGCCCAGGCCAGGGACCTCGCACCGCGCGCGGCGGATGCGACGGCGGTGCCGCGCCTGCGGCATTACGAAGGCCTCAGCGCGCTCAATCAGGGGCATTACCGGCGCGCGCTGGTGCTGCTCGGGCGCGCGGAGCGTGGCTACGCACGGTTGCTGCCGGCCGCGGTGCTGCAGCCGCATGCGCTGAGCGTGGGCGACGGCGGAGGCTTCGGCGTCGCCGCCGCCGGGGGTGTTGCCCAGCTTCTGACCGCGCAGACCACGCTGCTCAGCCCGGTCAGCCAGCAGGCCCTGCTCGGGGTGATTGAAACGCTCCGGTATTCCGGCGTGGTTCTGGCCGATCTCGGTGACCAGCGCGCGGCGGGGGCGAAGCTCCGCCAATCGGCGATGATCGCGCGGGCCAACGGGATCGATGCGCCGATCCTGAAGGCGCGGCTCGACCGGACCGCCGCGACGATCGAGGCCAATACCGGCG
>JAQTXO010000449.1 GCA_028688765.1 Acidiphilium sp.
GGGGAGAGCTGCCCGACATACTGCACCATCGTGCCGAAGAACACGAGATGGCTGATGATGCGGAAGATTTCCGACAGCATGATCCGGATCATCTGGGCACGGGGCGGGACGGTGATGCCCGCGAGTTTTTCGACACCCATGACGTAGGGGAAGTTGTTCATCACGCCGGCGACGTAGTCGATCCGGTCGGTATAGGGGATGAAGCTGTGCCAGGACTGGCGTTCGCCGATTTTTTCGGCGCCGCGATGGTGGAAGCCGATTTCGGGGATGATGTCGATGATTTCCTCGCCGTGGAGTTTCACCACGAGGCGGAGCACGCCGTGCAGGCTGGGATGGTTGGGCCCGAGATTGACGATCATGGTTTCGGGATCGTTCTCGCCCGCATCGATCATGCCGGCGAGCAGGGGAATGTCGCGCAGGGCATGCTGTTCGGCGAGCGCGGTCGAATCGGGCATCACGAACGGGCCCTGTTCGGTCGCGCGGCAGTAATGGTCCTTGCGCAGCGGGTGGCCGACCCAGCTTTCCGGCATCAGCATCCGGCGCAGGTCGGGGTGGCCGGCGAAGCGGATGCCGAACATGTCCCACACTTCGCGCTCGTACCAGTCCGCGTTGGACCAGAGGCCGCACAAGGTGGGGGCGATCAGCGCGTTCATGGCCAGCGGCACCTTGACGCGGATTTCGCGCCCGTCCTCGTGGCGGAACAGATGATAGAGCAGGGTGAAATCGGCGGCCCAGGGGTGCGGGCGGTTGAGGCGGGTGCGCTCGTCGATCGCGGTGATGTCGAGCAGCATGCGGTAATTCTGCGCGGGGTCGGAGCGCAGGCGGGCCATGACGCCGAGCAGGTCGTCGACATCGCACCAGATCGTTTCGATCCCGTCGGCGCAGATCTGCGGCGAGGTTTCGCCGCTCGCGCGCGGCGGGGCCGGATGCGTGCGGGCGAGGTCGTTTTGGATCGTGGTGTGCGCTGTGTCCGGCATCGTCTCGGTCTCCCCCATCAGACGTGATCCGGTAGCCGGGCGGAGGTCATGGCCATGCGCTGGTCGTTTTTCAGGTCCCGCTGGCTCGGTTTGACGTAGGGGACCGGGCCGGTTTCGCCGATCATCCAGCTCAGCGGGCGCTTGGTCGCGCCGATCGAGTTCTGGAGCAGCATCAGGCCTTCGAACAGGGCTTCCGGACGGGGCGGGCAGCCGGGGACGTAGACATCGACCGGGAGGATGCTGTCGACGCCCTGGACCACGCTGTAGACATCGTACATGCCGCCGGAATTGGCACAGGACCCCATCGAGATGACCCAGCGGGGCTCAAGCATCTGCTCGTAAAGGAATTTCACCACCGGGGCCATTTTCAGGAACACGGTGCCGGCGATGACGATGACATCGGCCTGGCGCGGGGTGGCGCGCAGAACCTCGGCGCCGTAGCGCGCGATGTCGAATTTCGAGGTGAACGAGGTCGCCATTTCGACGTAGCAGCACGACAGGCCGAAATTGAACGGCCAGAGCGAATTCTTCTGGCCCCAGGAGACGAGGTCTTCCAGTTTGCCGAGCATGAATTTCTGGTTGTTGCCGCCGGGATCGGGCACGGATTGATTCATGCGGAGGGTCCTTTCCGGGAGGTCCAGGGCTCGGGTGTGGGCAGATGACGGCGCGGGATGGAGCGCGGGCGGGTGCGGTCATAGGGTTTCGGGCCCCATTCCAGCGCGCCGGAGCGCCAGAGATAGGCCAGGGCCACGAGCAGGAAGGCGAGGAACGCGACGATCGCGCCGTAGCCGACCCAGCCGACCTCGCGCGCGGCGACCGCCCAGGCGAAGACGAAGACCATTTCGAGATCGAAGACGACGAACAGCATCGCCACGATGTAGAACTGGCTCGGGAAGCGGATTTGCGTGTCGTGCGCGGGGATGATGCCGGATTCGAACGGGTTGGTGTCGGCCGGGCCGCGCTTGCGCGGGCCGAGCACGTAGGAGCCGCCGATCATGACCGTGACCATCGCGACGATCGCGATGACGTAGAAGCCGAGGCCGATGAAATTGGTGGGGGCGACGTGATGACTCATCGGGAGAAGCCGGCCCGATCGAGATACAACTCGCCTGTATGGTGTCTGATCATCGCGTTTCCTCTTGTGATTGGCACCACCTTCTGGCTCGTGCCGCATTACCCGCGATGCGTTTCACATCACTCTAGGCGAATATGACAGAACCGCGAGAAATAAGTAAAGATAAAAAAAATATTTTCTTATTCAGGGAAACTTAATTCCGTCCGACTGCCTGAGTCAGCGATCCACCCTGAGCGCGGCGCGGGGGCGGGGCAACAGCATCGGGACGGTGCGGCGATACTCGGCGTAGGCGGACCCGTAGAGCGCGATCAGCTTGCGTTCCTCGAAGTGAATGCCGATCAGGATGTAGAGCGTGCCGGCGATGGCGGTTTCGAGGCGGAACGGGGTGTCGGCGAGGCCGAACAGCAGCAGGACGACGCCGAGATAGAGCGGATGACGGACCAGGGCGTTCATGCCGCCGGTGGCGAGCGGTTCGACCGGCATCGCGGTTTCGACGACGCCGCCGCGCCATTGGGTGGTGCCGAGGAAGCGGCCGAAATCGTAGGATTTGCCGGCGAAGGCGAGGACGATGGCCCCGGCGATGGCGGCGAGCAGCATGAGGGCGCGGACCGGCCAGGGCAGGGCGAAGGACGCCGCAGGGCGGAACAGGTCCATGCCGATCAGCAGCACGAGAGCGAGGTGGATCAGGGCGATGATGTTGTAGGCGAGGCGTTCGCCGGTGCCGAACAGCCTTGTCATGCGCGCGCGTATCGGGGTGGCGGCGAGCAGGGAGTGGCCGAGGCCGAAACTCACCCAGAGCAGGGCGTAGATCAGGATCGCCTGAAGGGAAACGCCGGTCGCCTGATGCACGTCGATCACCCGTGATGGTTGAGGCGGACTGATTTTATCCGCGACATCGACTATATCACATGTATGACAGAGCGGGGCCAAACCGGATGAACCGTCGTGATGCCGTGGGGATGGCGCTGGTGGCCGGGGTGGCGCTGGCGACGGGGGCTGCCGGGCCGAAGGGTAAGGTCAACGCGGCGAGCCTGGTGCGGCCGGGGGACCCGGTTTATGGCAACCCGCACGGGCAGGTCACGATCATCGATTTCTACGATATCCGCTGCCCGCCCTGCCGGGCGATGAACAAGCGGATTCACAAGCTGATCGGAACCGATCATGACATCCGTTACGTGCCGGTCGAATACCCGATTCTGGGGCCGGCGGGGATGCTGGCGACCAGGGCGCTCTATGCCGCGCGGATGCAGGGGGGATATCGGCGGAT
>JAQTXO010000450.1 GCA_028688765.1 Acidiphilium sp.
TCGGAAGGCGATGTCGAGATCGGGCTTGAGGGCGTGGTCGAGGCCGAGGCCGATATGCGGACGCGTCCGCCGGTCGTGACCATCATGGGCCATGTGGATCATGGCAAGACCTCGCTGCTCGATGCGCTGCGCTCCACCTCGGTCGCGGCGGGCGAAGCGGGTGGCATCACCCAGCATATCGGCGCCTATCAGGTCACGCTGCCGAGCGGCGATAAAATGACCTTCATCGACACGCCGGGCCACGAAGCCTTCACCGCCATGCGTGCCCGTGGCGCGCAGGTGACCGACATCGTGGTGCTCGTGGTCGCCGCCGATGACGGGGTGATGCCCCAGACCATCGAGGCGATCCGCCACGCCAAGGCGGCCAATGTGCCGATCATCGTCGCGATCAACAAGATCGACCGGCCCGACGCCAACCCGACCCGGGTGCGCAGCGAGTTGCTGCAATACGACATCGCGGTCGAGGAAATGGGGGGTGAAACTCAGGATGTCGAAGTCTCCGCGCTCAAGCGCGAAGGTCTCGACAAGCTCCAGGAAGCCATTCTGCTGCAGGCCGAAATTCTCGATCTCAAGGCCAATCCCGACCGGAGCGCCGAAGGCACCGTGGTCGAATCCCGGCTCGATCGCGGTCGCGGTCCGGTCGCGACCATTCTGGTCCAGAAGGGCACGCTCAAACAGGGCGACATCGTGGTGGCGGGCACCGAGCAGGGCCGCATCCGCGCGATGCTCGACGAGCATGGCAAACCGGTCACCAGTGCCGGTCCGTCGGTGCCGGTCGAAATTCTCGGCCTGTCCGGCGTGCCGTCGGCGGGCGAGGCGTTCGTGGTCGTCGAGGATGAGGGCCGTGCCCGCGAAATCGCCGAGTTCCGCCAGCGTCGCCAGCGCGAGACCAACGCGGTCGCCGGTGCCGCCGCACGCGGCACGCTCGACCAGATGCTCGCGCGCATTCAGGCGGGCGAACAGAAGGAAGTCGCGCTGCTGATCAAGGCCGATGTGCAGGGCAGCGCCGAGGCGATTCAGGCGCTGGTCACCAAGCTCGGCAACGAGGAAGTCCGTGTCCGCGTCCTGCTCGCCGGGGTCGGCCAGATCACCGAGAGCGACGTGCAGCTGGCCAAGGCGTCGGATGCCATCGTGGTCGCCTTCAACGTGCGCGCCAATGCCCAGGCCCGCGCGCTGTCCAACCGCGACGGGGTCGATATCCGCTACTATTCCATCATCTATCAGGTGGCGGACGACATCGAGAAACTCGTCAAGGGCAAGCTCGCTCCGGTCCATCGCGAGAAATTCCTCGGCTATGCGGAAATCCGCCAGGTGTTCAACATCACCAAGACCGGCAAGGTCGCGGGTTGTTATGTCACCGAAGGGCTGGTCAAGCGTGGCGCCGGCGTCCGCCTGCTGCGCGAGGGCGTCGTGGTCCATCAGGGCGAGCTTTCGCAGCTCAAGCGCTTCAAGGACGATGTCCGCGAAGTGGCGCGCGGCTACGAATGCGGCCTGTCCTTCGCCGGCTTCGGCGATATTCGCGAAGGCGATGTGGTAGAATGCTACGAGACCGAACTCGTTCCGGCGTAAGCCGGGGCAAGCCCGATCGGGCCGGGGTCACCGGCAAGGTTCAGGACGGCCCGACCCAGCGCATGCGCCGGGTCGCCGAGGACATCCGCCACCGGCTTTCGGCGGTGCTGGCGCGCACCGATTTCCGCGATCCCGACCTGATCGGCGTGCATCTCACCGTCGCCGAAGTCCGCATGAGTCCGGATTTGAAGCACGCGACGGTCTTCGTCTCGCGCCTCGGCAACATCCCGACCGACCCGTTGCTGCCGGCGCTCAAGCGGGTCAGCCCGTTCCTGCGGAGCGCGATCGGGCAGGGGATGCGGACCAAATTCGTGCCCGATCTGCATTTCCAGCCGGATCAGGCGCTCGACGAGGCGACCCGGATCAACCGGCTGCTCCACACACCGGAAGTCGTGCGCGATCTGACCCCGAGATCAGACGCCGACGATAAATGACCCTGCGTCTGCGTGACGATGCCGAGGGCATCGCGCAGGCCGCGTCCATGTTGCGTAACGGGCAACTCGTGGCCTTCGCGACCGAAACGGTTTACGGACTCGGGGCGGATGCGCGCAACGCGCAGGCGGTCGCCGCGATCTATACCGCCAAGGGGCGTCCCCGGTTCAATCCGCTGATCTGCCATTTCGCCGATGGGGCCGAGGCTTTCGCGCATGTGACGCCGGATGAACGTGCGGTGGCGCTGGCCGCCGCGTTCTGGCCGGGACCGTTGACGCTGGTGCTGCCGCGCCGCGCCGACAGCACGATTGCGACGCTGGTAGGGGCCGGACTGCCGACCGTTGCGGTCCGCGTTCCCGCCCACGAAACCGCCCGCGCCTTGCTGCGGGCCGCTGGCGTGCCGATCGCCGCGCCCTCGGCCAATCGATCGGGGCGTCTCAGCCCGACCACGGCCAGCCACGTGCTCGCGGATCTGGAAGGGCGGATTGCGGCGGTGATCGACTCGGGCGCTGCGCGGGTCGGGCTGGAATCCACCATCCTCGATCTCTCCGGCGCCCGGCCCCGCATGCTGCGTCCCGGCGGGATCGCGATCGAGGAGCTGATCGCGGTGATCGGCGATATCGAAATCATCGGGGCCGATGAGGCGGTCATCGCCCCCGGCATGATGGTTTCGCATTACGCCCCGCGCCAGACAGTGCGCCTCGATGCACGGGCACCGACCTCAAGCGAGGCATGGCTGGGTTTCGGGCCGGATGGCGTCGCTGGAACTGCAACGATCAATCTCTCGGAAGCGGGCGATCTGACCGAAGCGGCGGCGGCGTTGTTCGATGCGCTTCACGCCCTCGAAGTGCGCGCGACCGCTCAGGGTCTGACCGGCATAGCGGTCGCGCCGATCCCCCGCTATGGGCTGGGTGTCGCGATCAACGACCGTCTGGCCCGGGCCGCGGCACCCCGCTGACGGGGGCCGCGATCGGGCGGAGCGGCTCAGTGAAGAGGGACGCTGATCCCGAAGGACACGCTCGGTGGGCCGTAATAGGCCGGGGGCGGCGGTGCGTAATAGACCGGCGGCGGCGGCGGCGGCGGCGGCGCATAATAGACCGGTGGCGGCGGCGGATAGAAGCCGGGCGGTCCACCGTAATACCCGCCGTGCCAGTGGCGGTGATGCCAGCCGGGATGGCCGTGCCAACCATGACCGTGCCAGCCATCGTGATCCCAGGGCGGATCGGCCAGCGCCGTGCCGGCTGTCGCGCCAAGACCTATGGCGCCCGCAAGCAGGGCCACGACGAAGCGCTTGCGCCGGGCGAAACGA
>JAQTXO010000027.1 GCA_028688765.1 Acidiphilium sp.
CTGCGATCGCCATGACGACCGGAACCAGGCATTTCGCGATGAATACGATCTGATCGTTGCTGGCCTGTGGGTTGAGAGCACCATACAGATTACGCGACATCAGCGTGGCTGCCGTCATTGCGATCATCGAACCCGGAACGAGCGCAGTCAGTACGCCTGCGGCGCCGACGATGCCGACGACCCAGGGCGGAAGGGTTGCGACGACCAGCTTGAACAGTGCGAGGTTGCTCGCCGCCCCTTTCAGCCCCGGCACTTTAAGCACGGCTGCGAATCCGACGAAATAAACGAACAGGAGGATCAATTGATAGATCGGCAGCACGATTGCGTTCTTGCGAAAGACGTTCGCATTGCGTGCGGTGTAGCAACTGGCGAGGGAATGGGGCCACATGAAAAAACCGAGTGCGGTGAGCAGCACGGTGGAGACGAACCACCAGACCGATTGTCCCTTAGCTGGAAATGTCAGGAAGCCCGGTTTCGCCTTCGCGATTTCCTCGAACATCGCGCCGATTCCACCATACAGATGGATCGGCAGATAGATCCCAAGAAACAGCACGACGCCCAGGATCATGACGTCCTTGGCCACCGAGGTCCATGCCGACCCGCGCACACCCGAGACGACCACGTAGATCGTTACCACCACCGCGCCGATCAGTACCGCGACCGTGTTTGAAATCCCGCCATAGCCAGCCGCCGTCACGATGATGCCAAGGCCGGTGAGCTGAAGCACGAGGTAGGGGATGAGGGCAATGATATCGACGATCGAGACAATCACGCCCAGCGCCTTGCTGTCGTATTTGTGGGCGAGGAAATCGGGCTGCGAGACGAGATGGTGCTGCTTGGCATAGGCCCATACTTTTGGCAGCATGAAATAGCCGATCACATAGGCGATCGTGCCGTAGGCCAGGATGTAATAGGCCGGAGCGCCCTGGCCGTAGGCGAAGCCCGAGGCACCAAGGAAGGTGAACGTGGTATATATCTCGCCGGCCAGCAGCAGGAAGACAAGCACGAAGCCGAAGCCGCGATTGCCGACGGTCCATTCCTCCAGCCCCATCGCGTGACCGGATCGCGCGCCAACCCCGAGCAGCAGCGCGAACAGAGCAGTCAAGCCGAGCAGAATCAGGGGGATCGTCATCGATCGCCTCCTTTGTTCGCGGGATCGATCGCATAGACCACCGCCATAGTCGCGGCCGTCAGCACGATCCACACCGTCACCCAGCCGAGCGGGAAGGGCATATCGAGAATGAACGGGTGCAACTTGTTGTGCACCAATGGACCGATCAGCATGAGCGCGCACGGTACGATCGCAAGGAATTGAAATGGTTTCATGAGGCCCCCCGTTATGTGCGACCGACGTTTATTTATGCCATTGTGTGCGGAGTTTCGGTCGCTGGCAAGCGGGGGTCGAGGCTAAACCAACGGTGAGGTTCGGCCGACACGATGATGCAGCGCGCCATGCTCGTGGTGCTCGGCAGCCCTTTCGTGATGTTCGGCGATGGTGTCATGATTTGAAATGTGCATTTCCTTACAACGGGTTTGGACGTTCCGCAGCACAAAATCAATCGACGATCCCACGAACGGCGTTGAGTTCCGATGAAACCGCGAAGTTACGATCAGCGCCGATGGATGAGCTCGTTTATGAAGCCGAGCTTTTCGACGACTGGCGGCGAGATGATGAACGGGTAGAGATCGTTCTGACCCATGCTTCGGGCGAGGCTGTTCATCGCGAAGCTCAGCGGCAACCAGACCGCGACGAGGTCTTCGATTGGGTGTGATCCATATGGGTCGAAATCGCCGGAGAGTGGCATGGTTCCGCCGCTTTCGCCGGGCGGATCCACCCGCAGCCCATAGGCGTTGGCGGTTTCGATGGTGTCCACGATATGCAGAAATTGCGCCCAGGTTTCCGCGAAATCCTCCCATGGATGAGCGGTTGCGTAGGCGCTGATATAGTTCTCCTGCCAATCTGGCGGCGCCCCCTCGGCATAATGGTGCTTCAGCGCCGCGCCGTAATCGGCCCGGTCGTCGCCGAACAACTCCCGGTAGCGGTCGATCCGGTCGGTGTCGCGCACCAGAACATCCCAATAGAAATGGCCGATCTCGTGGCGGAAATGACCGAGCAGGGTGCGATAGGGCTCGCCCATCGCGGTGCGGTTGCGTTCGCGGATTGCGTCCTCCGCTTCCTCCGCGTTCAGCACGATCACCCCTTCATCGTGACCGGTAAGAGGCGGTGGTGCCCCACGAACCGGAGTCAGGAATTTGAAGGCGAGGCCATGGCCGGGATCTTCCAACCGATCCGGCAACGGCAGCTTCAGATGTTTGATCGTGTAGATCAGCCAATGCTTGGCCGTCTCGATCCGGCGCCAGCGTGCCAGGTTTCGGGCATCGCCGAGATTGGGCACGATCCGGTTGAACCGGCAGGCATCACATAATGGTTCTGACCCCGGATCGCAGTCATCCGCAGGCAGCAGCCAGTTGCATGCGTCATAGAGCGCATTGGTACAAAACCGAAGGCGCAGATCGGACAGCCCGACTGCCCGCCAAGGGCCGTTTGGATCGCCACCACACTCTTCCCGTTTGTCTCGGACCAATGCAACAATCCTGTCCACTTCCGGCAAATAGCCGAGCCGATGGTTACAGGATTGGCAGACGTGGTTCTCGAAATATAGCCGCGCGCCGCACGATTGACAGATGAATAGCTGCATCGTGCAGGCAAACCAGGCGGTTACTTGATTTTGGCTTCCTTGAACGCGACGTGCTTGCGCGCCACCGGGTCGTATTTCCGGAACTCGAGCTTACCGGTCTGCGCCTTCGCGTTCTTGCGCGTGACGTAGAAAAAGCCGGTGTCGGCGGTGGAAATCAGTTTGATCTGGACTGTGCTGGATTTGGCCATGAGTGTTCTCCGATCGGCGGCATATGAGCGAGAGGCTTGCTGCGGTCAAGTCCCATGCGACGCAGAACTGCCTGTTCCCGTGTCTGCCGCGAGCAACGGGCGGATCAATGCGGCATGGTAGGCGACCGGATCGTCGATCAGGGCGGTCGCGGCGGCAAAATAGCCGTTGGCTCCGACCGTGGCGGGGCAGGCATCGCGAATCGCGAGGATCTCGGCCAGTGGCATCGGTGCGCGTGCCGCGCGGGTTTCGGCCAACGATTTCGCCAGCATGTCGTGACCCGATTTCAGCGCCGTGATCTGCTGGGCCAGCACGTTGGTGCCGAGACTGACACACACTTGAGGAAACACGCCCAGTCCCTGCAATGGCCAGCCGCGTGGCGCAATCATCCGGCTCCAGGTCACGTAGAGTTCGCCTCCACCGGGCAGGGTCGTCAAGCTCTGCACCAGCCCCTTGCCCAGGGTTGCACTGCCGACCACCACCGCCCTGTCGTTGTCGGACAAGGCGGCCGAAAATACCTCGGCCGCACTTGCGGTTGCGCCATCGACCAGAATGATCACGGGCAGTCCGCCTGCAAGATCCGCACCTTCGGCATGAAACACGTGGTCCGATGCAGGATCCCGACCGATCGTGCGGATGATGGTGCCGTGACTGAGCAATGTGTCGACGCTGAGGACCGACTGCCGCAGGACGCCGCCGCGATTGCCGCGCAGGTCGATCACGACGCCCGTGGGGTGGGGTGTGCCCTGCATCAAGGTTGCCAGCGTACTGGCGAACTGCTCGCCGGTGTCGCGGTCGAACCCCGTCACCCGGATGACCGCGACGGTCTTGTCCATTGCACCGAAGACGCTCTGCGTCGGTACCAGCCCCCGCGTCAGATCGATGGTCTGCGGCAGGCTTTTTGCTGGCCGGACCGTCAGGGTGATGTGGGTGCCGGCCATGCCGTGCAGGCTTTCCTGCAGGGCAGCCAGATGGCCGTTGGCGGTGGATTGGCCGTTGATTGCCAGCACGGCCATACCCTCCGTCATTCCGGCCTGATCGGCGGGACCGGAGGGCGCCACGCGCGCGATCAGGATCGCCCGGCCCTCGCGCCCGAGGGTGAGACCGAGCCCGGCGTGGCCGAGGCGGACGGCGCGATCTTCATCGGCTTCGCGCGGAGCTTCATACCGAGAATACGGGTCGAAATGATTGAATAGCTCATCGAAAAAGCTGCGGATCACGCCTTCCGTACCTGCGCGGCGAAGCGCTGGTGACACGGTGAACGCGTGCGCCGCAACGGCCGCGCACGCGACGCCCCAGGCTCCCGCATCGGTCGGGGTTGGGGTCGTGGTCGCGAAGATCACCCGGTTCGGGCCGTAGAGCAGCAACTTTCCCGATTGATCCTGAACGGTCAGATCCGGATCGAGCGCGGTGATCCCCGACAGGCCCCATACCGCCATCCGGGGAATTCCGAGCGGTTCGAGTGTGCGCGGCGCGATGAAGGCGAGGGCGGCGCCCCAGACCGCACCAGCCTGAGCGGCATTGAACCCAAGCGCGGTCGTCCCAGGTGCGGCGGCATAGGCACTGCACAGCGGCAGGATGAGGCAGAGAAGCGCCAAGCTGCGCCTGACCCTGAGATGACGCCATATTCCAGTTCGGCGATGGAATTTCATCGGTGCGGGCGCTTTGCCGATTTCGGGGTGCGGCCGGGCCGTTTGCCCTTCGATTTCCTGCCGGGGTGCCGTCCCGGTGAATCATTGCTGACGCGCATAGGTGGGTGGCCGCGTGATTGCCCCCCCTCGATTAGCGAAAACAGCAATCCGCCGGTGACTGGCTTGGCTTCGCGCAGCCGCACTGTCACCTTGTCGGCCAGATGGAACACGATACGGCTACGCTTGCCTGACAGGGTGCTGTTTGCCTCGTCGTGATGCCAGAAATCGTCAGGCAGCAGCGCCATCGGAATGAAACCCGAAGCGCCGGTTTCGCTCAGGCTGACGAACAGGCCGAAGCGGGTGACCCCGGCGATGCGCGCTGCGAACTCCTCTCCGACCCGCTCGGCGAGATAGGCAGCCAGATAACGGTCGGTCGATTGCCGCTCGGCATCGGTCGCACGGCGCTCGGTGATGGTAATGGCTTGGGCGATGACAGGAAATTCGCCAGCCGTTTCGGGGCTCAGCCCATCGGTTCCCAGTTTCAACCCGGCGATCAGGGCGCGATGAACCAGAAGATCGGCATAACGGCGGATTGGCGAGGTGAAATGCGCGTAGGATTTCAGGGCCAACCCGAAATGGCCGATGTTTTCGGGTGAATACTCTGCCTGGGACTGGCTTCGCAGCACGGTTTCGTTGACCAGCGGCGCTGCGTCCGTCCCTGCGACTAGTTTCAGGATGTGATCGAGGTCGCGCGGGATCAACTGGTCGCTCTGCTTGAGCGAAATGTCGAAAGTGGCCAGCAGCGAGTGCAGAGCGTCGAGCTTTTCCGGGGAGGGCGGTGCATGGATTCGGTACATGCAGGGTTGACGCAGCCGCTCCAGCTCCTCGGCCGCCGAGACATTGGCGAGGATCATGAACTCCTCGATCAACCGGTGACTGTCGAGCCGGGCGCGCGGCACGACGCTGGCCACTTTGCCGTCCTCGGTGAGGGTGATCTGGCGTTCCGGCAGGTCGAGATCGAGCGTGCCGCGCGCCTGGCGGGCGGCAATCAGGGCGTGATAGGCGGCATACAGATGATCGAGCGTGCCGGCAGGGAGGTCGGCTGCCGAACCCGCATCGTGCGCGCTTTGTACCTCCTCGTAGGTCATGCGGGCGAAGCTGCGCATCAGGCCGCGACCGAATTTATGGCTCTGTTTGCGGCCTTCACAGTCGATGATCATTTCGACAAAAAGGCATCCGCGATCCTCGTTCGGTCGCAGGCTGCACCAGCCGTTCGACAATGCTTCGGGCAGCATCGGTACGACACGATCAGGGAAATAGACCGAATTGCCGCGGTGCTGCGCTTCGCGGTCGAGCGCCTTGGCGGATCGGACATAATGCGCGACATCCGCGATCGCGACCACCAGCCGGTAGCCTGTGCCGGCGGGTTCGGCGAATACCGCATCGTCGAAGTCGCGGGCATCGGCACCATCGATGGTGATGAGCGGTAGCCTGCGCAGATCGGTACGCTTGCCGAGCCGGGTTGCCTTTGCCGCCTCCGCCTCGTCGATCGCCGCTTGCGGAAAATCGACGGGGATACCGAGGGCGGCGATGGCGATCAGGCTGATCGAGCGCGCATCGCCCATCTTGCCGAGGTGTTCGACAATCCGGGCCGGTTTCGCGCCATACCCGAATGCTGGGAGTGGGGCGGCGCGCACCACGTCGCCACTTGCCGCACCGTTGGTCTCGCCGACCGGAACCGCCCATTCCGCCCGGCTCTTGCGATCGACCGGCTCGATCCAGCCGCCGTGCGCCTCGCCCGGTCTCGCCGACCTGAACACGCCGATAATGGTCGCTGGTTCGTCGTCGAGCCGCTTCAGTGTTCGCCCTTCGTATCGATCACCGTCGATCCTGCGCAACCGTGCCAGGACGCGCGCGCCGGGGGCGAGGGCGGTCTGGCCGCGTTGCTCGGGCTTCATGAAAATGATTGGCGGTCGCCCGGGCTGATCCCAGCCGACCGGTCGGGCCAGGGGGTCGCCATCCCGATCGGTGCCGGTGATCTCGACAACGCAACGTTCGGGTAGCACTGCCGCCTCGCGAACATGCCCGCCACCGGCACGGGTCAAAGCACCGCCGCGTTCGAGTTCGCGCAGCAGGGCGCGTAGGGCCGGTCTTTGGTCCGGCGTCAGATTGAAAGCGCGTGCGATGTCGTTTTTACCCATGCGGGTGCCGGCCTCGCTGAGGAACTTCCGGAGCGCGGCCGCGCTGGGCAACGTGGATGACGATGCCGCGGGAAACTCGTGATCGGTCGGTTTCACTCTGGCTCGTTTACGGGTCATGCCGCCGGGACGTCCTCGTCTGACGTCCGCGGGGCGATCCACATGGTTCCATCATCGACCGAATTCGATTGAGTCCGGTTCAGGTACCAAGCCTCGCCCCACGTATCAGCTGTTCTGTTCAATCCTCGTGCCATACCTCCAATGTGGCGTCGCGACAACGCTGATGCAGCATTGTAAACCGGTTTTGACGGCCGCGTTCAGCGCAAGTTTCGCGGCTATGGCGTTCTTGCCACAATCGGCTGTTTGCTCGCCTGGTCGATCGCCGCGTTGAACAGCGCACCGAGTAGAAGGGTGTAGGCGGTGAGGTAGAACCACATCATCAGGCCGATGATGGTGGCGAGCGGACCATAAGTCCGGCTGTAGGCGGCGAACTGCCCGACATAGACCGCGAATCCATAGGACACGATCAGCCAGACCAGGATCGCGACGGTTACACCCGGGATTACGGTGTGTCCGAGATCCCGGCGGAAAGAGGGACCGTAGCGATAGAACAGGCCGAGGGCGACGCCCATGAACCCAACCATCAGGATGAAGCCGATTACGATGGCGATCACCGCGGATGCTTTGCCGAAGCCGAAGAAGGTGAACATCAGCGGCAGACCAACCAGCACGCCGATTGCAATGATCGCGCCGATGACCGCCACCAGCGTCATGCCGAGAGTGACCAGTTGAAACCGGATGATCCCACGGGTTTCTTCACGTTTGTGGATCACGTTGAGGGCATAGATGAGGGATTTGGTCCCTGATGCGGTGGAATAGAGCGTGAACACCAATGACAAAGCGAGTCCGATTCCCAGACTGGTCTTGCCGCCTGAAACCAGTTGCTGGATTCGCCCGGCGATCAGCTGGAACGCCGCTGGCGGCATCAAATGGCGCAGATAGATAAGTTGCGGCTCGACCGTGATCGGGTTGAAGGCAAGACCGTAAAGCGAGATCAGCGTAGTGATCGCCGGGAACAGCGCGAGGGTTGCATAGAAAGCGCAACCGGCGGCCACCAGCGACATCTCGCCGCTGAGAAGCGCCCACAGCGAGGTCTTGAGGCTGCTCCACCATAGGCGAGACGATTCTCGCCAGGTCCGGCGGCGTTTTGGACTCGCAGATATAGTCGCGGACTGTGCCGTTGTCGGCGGGGGAGGCGGCAGCGGATTTTTCACAACAGCGTCCGTGGTCTGGCGGTCGGTCATTGGCCGCTCTCCAGAAAATCGCGGATGAGGCCGATGGTCGGTGCGTCCATCAGCGCCGGGGCGTGGCCGGTATCGGCGATCGTCAGTCCGGTTGCACCATCTGCTTCCATGGCGGCGAACGTCTCCTCGGTGAGGAGATCGCTCGATTCGCCACGGATCGCCAGCACGGGCACGCGGATCTGTTGCCAGATCGGCGACAGATCGGTGGTCATTGGCGTCGAAGCTATGATCGGTGTGGCGATGGCGGGATCGTAATGTAGTGCCAGGCCACCGCCGTCGAGCCGTCGCGCGGAATAATATGCGAGATGTGCCCATTGAGCATCGGTCAGAGGGCCGAACGGGGCATGAACCCTGCGAAGATAGCGCTCGACATCAGCATGGTTGGCGAAATATTCAGGCGTGGTTGTCATATAATCGCGGATGCGACTGAGCCCGGACGCTGGGATCGACGGGCCGATATCGTTGAGGACAAGTCTTGTGATCGGAGCGGCATGTGTCGCCGCCATCATCATTCCACAAATCCCGCCGAGCGACGTGCCGATCCAGGCGACCGGCTTGTTGAGCCATGCGAGAAGATGGCCGAGGGCGATGACGTAGGAACCGGGCTGGTAGAGCGCTGAATCAAGGAGCCAGTCCGACTGTCCGCGCCCAGGCAGATCCGGGCAGATGACATGAAATCGATCGGCAAGACTTTCTGCCAGCGGGTCGAAATCACGGCCATTTCGGGTCAGACCGTGGATGCAGAGCACCGCCGCCGCTGCCGGGTTGCCGAATTCCACGAAGGCGAGGCGGTGAAACGCACTGCCGAGGAGGTAAGGCACGAAGCCTTGCCGCGCCATGCAGCCAGGTCAGACGATGTTGTCGCGGCGCAGGGCCGCTATTTCGGTTGCACTCAGTCCCAGCATGTCGGTTAGCACCTCATCGGTATGTTCACCTAAGATGGGAGGTGGGAGGCGATAATCCACCGGCGTGGCGGATAAACGTACCGGATTCGCGACCAGAGTTATCGGATTACCGCTTTGATCGGTGAAGTCGATCAGGTTATCGCGTGCGATCACGTGCGGATCGGTGAACACCTGATCGAGCGTATTGATCGGACCGCAGCCGATTTTGATGGCTTCCAGCGCTTCCAGCCACCACGCGGAGGAGTGCCGGCTGAGCACGGCGGCGAGCGTTTCGGTGACGAGGGTACGGTTTGCGACCCTCGCGGCGTTGGTCGCAAAGTTCGAATTCTCAATGAGGTGGTCGAGGCCGAAGCGGTTGCAGAAACGGGCGAAGCTCGCATCGTTGCCGATCGAGAGCACGATATGGCCATCCGCCGTGGCGAAAACCTGATAGGGAACAATGTTGGGATGCTGGTTGCCGAGGCGGGGCGGGTTGGTGCCGGTGGCCAGATAGTTCATCCCCTGATTGGCGAGCCAGGCGACATGGGTATCGAGCATGCCGATATCGACCTGCTGGCCTTCGCCGGTGGCTTCGCGATGGCGGAGAGCAGCGAGAACACCGATAGCGCCGTAAAGGCCGGCGAACAGATCCGCGACCGGAACGCCCACTTTCATCGGCTCGCCATCGGGCGCGCCGGTGAGCGACATGATACCGCCCATGGCCTGGATCAGGCTGTCATAGCCCGGCCGCGCCGCGTAGGGGCCGGTCTGCCCGAAGCCGGTGATCGAGCAGTAGATCAGCGAAGGATGGATCGGGGCAAGTTGTTCATACCCAAGCCCGTAGCGGGAAAGCGTGCCGACCTTGAAGTTTTCCACCAGAATATCGCATCGACCGATCAGGTCGTGGGCGATCCGCTGACCTTCGGATGTGGCGATGTCGAGCGTCAGCGAGCGCTTGTTGCGGTTGGCTCCTGCGAAATACGCACTTTGCCCGGTTCCGGGCATTTCGGGCGGGACGAAGCTGCGGGTATCGTCGCCGCTGCCTGGCTTTTCGATCTTGATCACGTGGGCGCCAAGATCGGCCAGCATCTGGACGCAGGTGGGGCCAGCGAGGACCCTTGTAAGGTCAAAGACGGTAAGTCCTGCAAGCGGCCCCGACGGCTGGGGCATCGCTTCGGCAGTGGAATTCGACATGAACGACCTCCGGTTCTGTGATCCCCGGAATAGCGGACCGTCTCGTTTCAGGTCAAAGCCGGGACATTGATGAGATCAACCGTGGTGCCGAATTTTGGGTGGCGGTTTACAAGCCCGAAGGGCGAGCCTGACGAGCCGGTTTGCCATGACAGGCAGACCGGCTCGTTCAGCATCCTGAGCGAGTGAGATCAACCGGTCGGTCAGGATCAGGGGGCTGACGATCGGCTCATGATGGTCGGCGGTTTTCGCCGTCGCATAATCGGACATCGCGGGGTTTTCCTTTGACAGTTCAGCCGTTTTGGCTGACCCCAGATGACCATGAGCGAATTACCGTTCGGTTAATGGATTGCGCTGACGTGCAAAATAAATTTTTGTTTCGCTGGCGGGGAAGATTTCAGCGTTCGTTCTCGTCGGTATCGCGCTCGACTTCGATATCTGCCTCAATCGCGTCGGCATCGTCCTCGAGATCGTCGGCATCCTCCAGAATATCCTCGTCGGTGCCGTCGTCGACCGCATCGACCTCGACATCGTCACCCGGCGCGATGGCTGCCTTGGGTGATTTTTTCACATCATCGGGGATCGGGGCGTTGCGCTTGAGCTTGGGCTGCTCGATCGGCTGTTCGGTGCCGCATTTCGGGCAGACCGCAGGCACCTTGCCCAGATCGAAGAACCGTGCGCCACAGGAGACGCAGGTATGTTTGTCGCCAAGTTCCGGCTTCGGCATGAGGGCCTCGTAAAGAGTGGGAAACGGTCGCTTCAGGGCGCGCGCCATGCCACCCATCGCCCCCTATGTCAAACCGTACGGGCCATGCTAAGCGCCGCGCCATGAACCCCTCATCCCCTGTCGCCTATGTTTCGTGCCGTGCCGGCTCGCCGCTCAACGGTACGATCCGCGTGCCGGGCGACAAGTCGATTTCCCATCGCGCCCTGATGTTCGCGGGGCTTGCGATCGGCACCACGCGCATCGCCGGGCTGCTCGAAGGCGAGGATGTGCTGAGAACTGCTGCCGCGATGCGGGCTCTCGGGGCGGATGTCACGCGTGAAGGTTCCGGTATGTGGCGGGTGAGCGGTGCCGGAATTGGCGGGTTACACAGCCCTGAGGATGTGCTCGACATGGGCAATTCGGGCACAGCGGCGCGGCTGCTGTGCGGCATTCTCGCGAGTCATGACATTTTTGCGGTGATGACCGGTGATGCCTCGTTGCGACGGCGACCGATGCGCCGGGTGATCGATCCGCTCGCCGCGTGCGGTGCTGTGTTTGCGGCACGGGATGGCGGGCGGCTGCCTCTGGCTGTGAGTGGAGCGGCCGATGCTCTGCCCTTGAGTTATCGTCTGCCGGTTGCGTCCGCGCAGGTGAAGTCGGCGCTCCTGCTCGCGGGGCTGAATGCGCGTGGGGTGACGGAGATCGAGGAGCCGGAACCGACCCGCGACCATTCGGAAAATATGCTTCGTCATTTCGGAGCGGCGGTCGAGGTGATCGGGCAGGGAAGAGGCAAGTTGATCCGCTTGCGGGGACAGCCGGAGTTGATGGCTTCGGATGTCATGGTGCCGGGCGATCCGTCTTCGGCGGCGTTTCCGATCGTGGCGGCGTTGCTCGTTCCGGGCTCCTGCGTGACTATCGAAGGGGTCGGCCTCAATCCATTGCGGACCGGCCTTGTGACGACGCTGTGTGAAATGGGCGCGGACATCGTCATTCTCAATCAGCGGGCGGAGGGGGGGGAGCCGGTCGGCGACCTCATGGTCCGGGCGACGACGCTGAGGGGGGTGGATGTGCCGCCGGAGCGGGCCCCTGCCATGATCGATGAGTACCCGATCCTCGCGGTTGCCTGTGCACTCGCGATAGGGCAGTCCCGCTTGCGCGGGTTGGGCGAGTTGCGGGTCAAGGAGAGCGACCGGCTGGCCGCCACGCTCGCGATGCTGCGGGTCAATGGCGCACAGGTCGAAGTGGATGGCGATGACATGATCATCATGGGCGGGGCAAACCGGCTTGGCGGCGGGACGGTGATGACGCATATGGATCACCGGCTTGCGATGAGCGCGCTGGTGCTGGGGCTCGTCGCCGATGATCCGGTTACGATCGATGATGCCGCCTTCATCGATACCAGCTTTCCAGGCTTCGTTGATCTGATGCGGGGGCTGGGGGCGGTGATCGGGCCAGCGGGCGGGCCGGTGGAGGGATTGGCATGAAGCATATCGTGATTGCGATCGACGGACCCGCGGCTTCGGGCAAGGGGACGCTGGCGCGGCGACTGGCCGAAGCGTTCAATCTGCCATATCTGGACACCGGGCTGCTGTACCGGGTGGTCGGACGACGGGTACTCGACCACGGCGGCGATCCGTCAGATGTCGCGCTTGCGAGTGAGCAGGCGCGGGGCCTTGGGCGGCTCGATCTGGAACGGGGAGATCTCCGAACCCCGGAGGTCGATCGTGCCGCAAGTGCCGTGGCCTCGATCCCCGCTGTGCGGGCAGCGTTGCTCGATTTTCAGCGCGCGTTCGCGTTGCATGCCGGGGCGGTACTAGATGGGCGAGATATCGGGACGATCGTGTTTCCCGAGGCGGATGTGAAGTTGTATATCACAGCCTCGCTCACCGTGCGGGCGGCCCGGCGGTTTGCCGAGCGGCGGGCGCTCGGCGCCGAAGTCACGCTCGAGGCGGTTCAGGCGGATCTCGCGGCGCGGGACGAAGCCGACCGGACTCGGGCGGCGGCACCGCTGCGACCGGCTGAAGACGCTCATCGGATCGACACCAGCGCGCTCGATGCCAATCACGCGTTTGCTGCCGCAGCAGACTGGGTCAACCGGGCGCTGGCGAAGCCATAATCCGCTTTTCGGATTTATGTGGCAGGGTGGCATAACAATCTAACGAATCGAGGCCCGGACGTGAGTGATCTCTTCGACCAATCCGCCGCGTCGGCGGCGTATACCGCCAAGGATATCGAGGTTCTGGAAGGGCTTGAGCCGGTTCGTCGCCGACCGGGTATGTATATTGGGGGGACCGACGAGGGGGCGTTGCATCACCTGGCCGCCGAATTGCTGGACAATGCGATGGACGAGGCCGTCGCAGGTCATGCCTCGACGATCGAGATGGCGCTGGCTGCGGGCAACTGGTTGACGGTACGTGATAACGGGCGGGGCTATCCGGTCGATCCGCATCCCAAGTTCAAGGACAAATCGGCGCTCGAAGTCATTCTGACAACGCTGCATTCCGGAGCCAAGTTCTCCGGCAAGGCCTATGCAACCTCGGGCGGGTTGCACGGGGTGGGGAGTTCGGTGGTCAACGCGCTCGCGGAGCGCCTGGAGGTCGAGGTCGCGCGGGACCGGGTGCTGTGGAAGCAGGACTATGCGCGGGGCAAACCGCTGACCAAACTGGTCAATGCCGGGCCAGCGCCGAACCGGCGCGGCACGTTGATCAGGTTCACGCCGGACCCCGAGATTTTCGGGCCACTCAAATTGAGCGCGGTGCGGCTGTACCGGATGTGCCGATCGAAGGCATATCTGTTTCGTGGGGTGCGTATCCGCTGGTCATGCGATGCGGCGCTGATC
>JAQTXO010000451.1 GCA_028688765.1 Acidiphilium sp.
CGATGGGAGCGACACCATCCACGGCCAGGGCACCGCCCGGATCGCGCCGGAGCATCGCCGCGATCCTGCGGCGATCTGGCAGGGCGTCGTCGCGGCGCTCGATGCGCTCCGGGCCCACGTCTACATGCCGGCGATCCGCGCCATCGCGATCGACGGCACCTCCGGCACCCTCATCGTTACGGATGATCAGGCCACGCCGATCGGCCCCGCCACGCTGTACAGCGACCGCGCCACCCCGAACTCGGTCGCCCGCATTGCGGCCATCGCCCCGCGCGACAGTGCAGCCCACGGCAACGCCTCGCCGCTCGCACGGCTGCTCGACCTGCCTCCGGCCACGGGCCCGCGTTACGCCTTGCACGAAGCGGACTGGATCACCTGCCGCCTCGGTGGGCCGTTCGGCGTCTCGGATGCCAACAACGCCCTGAAATCCGGCTACGATCCCACCACCGGCACCTGGCCCGGCTGGATCGACCGACTTGGCCTCACCGCCACCCTCCCGCACGTGGTGGAACCCGGCACCAATCTCGCCCCGATCGACCCCGCCATCGCCGCGCGCTTCGGCTTCGACCCCGCCACCAGCCTGATCGCCGGCACCACCGATGGCTGCGCCTCGTTTCTCGCCACCGGGGCCGATCAGCCCGGCGATGGCGTCACCGCGCTCGGCTCCACCCTCACGATCAAACTCCTGTCGAACCAGCCGGTCTTTGCCCCCGATTACGGCATCTACAGCCACAGGCTGCTCGGAAACTTCCTGCCCGGCGGGGCCTCCAGCGCCGGTGCGGCCATCCTCGCCCGACACTTCACCCCCGCCGGGATCGCCGAACTCAGCCGCGGCATTGATCCGGCCCAGGATTCCGGCCTCGATTACTACCCGCTCCCCGCCCAGGGCGAACGCTTCCCGATCAACGATCCCGCAATGCAGCCCCGCCTCACCCCCCGCCCGGATGACGATGCCCGCTTCCTCCACGGCATGCTCGAAGGCCTCGCCCGGATCGAAGCCCTCGGCTACCAGCGCCTCGCCGAACTCGGCGCGCCGCCGCCGCGCCGTGTCCTTACGGTCGGGGGTGGTGCGATCAATCCCGTCTGGACCGCGCTGCGCTCCCGTATCCTCGGCGTCCCGGTCGCTCCCGCTCCGCAGACCGATGCCGCGGTCGGCACCGCACGCCTCGCGCGCATCGGCATCACGAGACGGGATACCGCATGAAACCCGATGACACGGCCCACGGCGAACCTTTACCCGATACGGCCAACCCGTTTCTGGGCCGCACCAGTGAAATCCCCGGCCTTGCAGCCCTCAGCGAAGATGCTGACGCCTTCCTGATCGACCAGTTCGGCACCATCCACGACGGCGAACACCCTTATCCGGATGCCATCGAAACCCTTCACGTCATCCGCAACGCCGGCAAGAAAGTCATCCTGCTGTCCAACTCGGGCCGCCGCGCCGCCAATAACGATGCCCGCCTCGCCGCCATGGGCTTCACCACGGATTGCTACGACGCGTCGCTCTGCTCCGGCGAAGTCGGCTGGGCCGACCTGCACGCCGACCCGCTGCCCTGCCTGCGGCAACATTGCCGCATCCTGCTCCTCGCCCGCGACCCCTCGCTCGACATTCTCGAAGGGTTCGACATCGAACCGGTCGATACCGTCGAGTCCGCCGACCTCATCATGCTCGCGGGCTCGCAGACCGACCTCTATGGCTACGACACGCTCTGGGACCGCATCCGTCCGGGGATCGCCCGCAACATCCCGCTGGTCTGCACCAACCCCGACAGGCTCATGCTCGCCGGGGGCCAACTCCATCCCGGTGCCGGAACCCTCGCCGAAGCCTATCGCAACGCGGGGGGTCACGTCCGCTGGTACGGCAAACCCTACCCCCGCCTCTACCGCGCCGCCTTCGCCTTGCTTCCTGGCATCCCGCGTCCGCGCATTTTCGGCGTCGGCGACAGTATCGAACACGATGTCGCCGGTGCCGCCGCCCGTGGCTGCAACAGCGTGCTCACCCGCACCGGCATCATCGCCCACGCCTCCGACGCCGCACTCGCCGCCGAAATGACCCGCTACGCCTGCCGCCCCACCACCATCATGTCCCGATTCCAGTGGTGACCGGCCCCTGAACATCCGCCGCTCTGACATGGCGTTGGCCGATGAGGAGATAGACGGCAGGAAGGACAAAAAGGGTGAACAGGGTTCCGATCGCGAGGCCCGTGGCGATGACCATGCCCATATTGTAGCGGGCGGCGGCTCCGGCACCAGTCGCGATGATGAGGGGCACGACGCCGAGGACCATCGCCGAGGTGGTCATGAGGATGGGGCGGAGCCGGATGCCGACGGCGTGTTCGATCGCTTCGCGCTTGGTCATCCCGGCGATCTGGGCTTCGTTGGCGACCTCGACGATCAGGATGCCGTGTTTGCTGATCAGGCCCATCAGGGTGACGAGGCCGACCTCGGTATAGATGTTCAGGCTGAGGCCGAAGCCGAGATAGATGAAGATGAGCGCCCCGGCGATCGACATCGGGACCGAGACGAGAATGATCAGCGGGTCGCGGAACGAATTGAACAGGGCCGCGAGAGCGAGAAAGATTACGACGACGGCGAAGCCGAACGTGCCGAGGAAGCCGCTCTGTTCCTCGACGAACTGGCGCATCGGGCCGCCGTAATCGACGTCGTAGCCGGTGGGCGGCAGGAGTTTTTTGGCAATTCTGTCGAGCACGGTGACGGTTTCGCCCTGGGAGACGCCGGGGGCGGCGACGCCCTGGATGGTGGCCGAGTTGAGCTGCTGGAAGTGGTTGACCGATTCCGGGATGACCTGGTTGGTGATGTGGGCGACCGCGCTGAGCGGGATCGGCACGCCGTTGACCGAGGTGATCGGGTAATCGAGCAACTGCGAGGAGTTCAGGCGATTCGATTGCGAGACCTGCGGGATAACCTCGTAGGAGCGGTCGTCGAGACTGAAGTAATTGACGTAGAGGCCGCCAAGCGCCTGGGTGAGCGCGGCACCGACCTGGCTCATGGTGAGGCCGAGCGTCGCGGCCTTGGCGCGGTCGATCACCACGGTGGATTGGGGCTGATCGATTTTCAGGTCGGACTGGAGAAAGATGAATTTGCCGGTCTTGAGTGCGGCGGCGAGGACTTTTTTCGACACCGTGTTGAGCGCGCCGAAGGGCTCGGTGGTCTTGATGACGAATTGCACCGGCAGGCCCTGCGAGCCGGGCAGCGATGGCGGCTGGAAGGCGACGACCTGCTGGCCGGCGACGTTGTCATCGACCTGCTCCTGGATTTCCTTCTGGAGCACCGCGGCGGATTTGG
>JAQTXO010000452.1 GCA_028688765.1 Acidiphilium sp.
GGCAAGACTACCGATCGGGGTGAATTTCGGGCCGAGATCGCAGCCGATGATGTTGGCATAGACCATGGCGTCGTGGATGCGGGGAGCGACGTGGCCAAGCTGGCCGATCGCCAGCGCGCCCACCAGCACGCTCGGCATGTTGTTCATGATCGAGGAGAACACAGCCGCCAGAATGCCGGTGCCGAGCGAGGCGGCCCAGATGCCGTGGGCGGCAAATACTCTAAGGGCATTGGCGATGTAGTTGGTCAGACCTGCGTTACGCAGGCCATAGACGACGAGATACATGCCGAGGCTGAACACCACCACCTGCCAGGGTGCCGAGCGGAGCACGCGGCGGACCTCAATGATCGGGGCGCCGCGGCCGATGGTGCGGCTGGCCAAAGCCAGGAGCACGAGGGCGCCGATAATGGTGACGAACGATACCGGCACACCGAGCGGTGCAGTGATGAAATAGGCGGCCAGCAACAGCAGCAGAACCGGCCACGCGGCGCGGAACACCAGGGGATCGCGGATCGCGGATGCGGGGGCATCCAGTGCTGCGACGGCGTAGGTGCGGTTGGCGGTACGACCGTACATCGCGCCGAGTACGGCGAGGGTCGCAATCAGTGCGACAATATCGATCGGCACCATGACGGCGGCGTAGCGATCGAAGCCGATCCTGAAATAATTTGCGCTGACGATGTTGACCAGGTTGGAAATCACCAGCGGCAGGCTGGTGGTGTCGGCGACGAAGCCGGTTGCGATGACGAAAGCGAGCGCGACGGCGGGCGGAAATTCGAGGCTGACCAGGATTGCCATCACGATCGGGGTGAGCAGCAGGGCCGCTCCGTCATTGGCAAATACCGCGGCGATTGCCGCACCGAGCAGCACGATCAGCGGCAGGAGCACCCGGCCCCGTCCACGGCCCCAGCGCGCGACATGCAGGGCTGCCCAACGGAACAGACCGGCCTCGTCGAGCAGGAGCGAGATGATGATGAGCGCCACGAAAGTGAAGGTCGCGTTCCAGACGATGTGCCAGACCGTCGGGATGTTGCGCCAGTGGATCACGCCAATGGCAAGATCGACAATCGCTCCGGCCATCGCACTCCAGCCGATGCCGAGGCCGCGCGGTTGCCAGATGACGAACACAAGGGTTGCGATGAACACCGCAAGAGCGAGCATGAAAAGCCTCTGCCTGGAAAGGTTTAGGGGACGCGCCGACCGGCGGAATCGACCACGACTTCACCGTCCTCTTTGGCAAAGGCCGCGCGTTGCGGTGTCGGCAGGATATCGAGCACGGTCTCCGAAGGCCGGCAGAGCTTGACGCCCAGCGGTGACACTACGATCGGGCGATTGATCAGGATCGGGTGTGCCATCATGGCGTCGAGCGACGCGGCGTCGGACAAGGTCGGGTCGGCAAGGTCGAGCGTGGCGTAGGGGGTGTCTTTTTCTCGAAGCACACTGCGCACCGGCACACCCATCCTGGCGATCAGATCGATCAGGAGTTCTCGCGACGGCGGGTTCTTCAAATATTCGATAATTGTGGGTTCGATGCCGGCGTTGCGGATCAGAGCGAGCACGTTGCGCGACGTGCCGCAATCGGGATTGTGGTAGATCGCAACGGTCATGCCGCAGAACCCTGATCGGTGCTCGACCCGATCCGGCCGATCTCCTGCACGCGGTGCCTGAGCGACGCCTGTTCCAGTTTGGCGAAAGGCAGGCTGGCGAAGAGTTTGATACGGGTTTCCAGCATCCGAAACGCGGCCCGAAATGCCGCCGTGCATTCGAGATCGGTTCCGGTGGCGGCTGCCGGATCAGGCACACCCCAATGTGCAGTTATGGGTTGCCCCGGCCAGACCGGGCAAACCTCCCCTGCGGCATCGTCACACACGGTGAACACGAAATCCATTACCGGAGCGCCGGGCGCCGCGAATTCATCCCACGATTTTGAACGCAGTCCCGTGGTCGGAAGGCCGGCATCCTCCAGGACCGCGAGCGCGTAGGGATGAACTCCCTGTTTCGGATGGCTGCCCGCTGAAAACCCCCGAAATTTCCCGTCGCCCCAGCGTTCGACCAGCCGTTCGGCAAGGATGCTCCGGGCGGAATTACCGGTGCAGAGAAACAGCACGTTGAGTGGTTGGACGGTCATGCCGATTTTGCCTTCCCGCGCATTTTTCTTTGCTGCGCCGAGGGCAGGGCAGGATCACAAGCCGGGTTGCAGGTTGAAACTCCCTGCCCGCAGCAGTTCTCGACAAGAAATCCCACCAGTGCGTTCATCGCCGCAAAGTCAGCGGCATAGATCACGTGGCGGCTGACACGCCGCTGGCTGATCACCCCTGCATTGCGGAGTGCCTGAACATGGAAAGTGAGTGAGGATGGCACCAGGCCGAGTTGCTCCGCGATATCCCCCGCCGCCATTCCCGCGGGACCCGCCTCGACGAGGAGCCGATAAGCCGCCAGCCGGTGCTCATGGGCCAGAGCGGCCAGGGCACCAACCATCCAGGCGGGATCTTTTTTTGGCATTCCAGGCATTATCATTTCCATATTTATCGTAAGGTCATTGACCTAATGCTGACAAGGTGATTGCGTCAAGCAATTCGTGCCGAAGAGGAGATGAAATTTTCTTGACGATCTTTTGTTTATGATTCTATAAGAGTCGTAATATCAAAAGATGGGGCAAACGCCAATGAAAGTGTCACGTCGAACCTTCATACGGACATCTGCGGTGGCAGGCGCTGTCGCCACTCCCATGCTCGCAACAGCAGACATGGTTATGACGGATGGCAAACCGTGGCCTTCGGTCAAAGTGGGCAACGTCAATCAGCTCAGTGCGGGCAAGCCGGTTTCCTTTCAATACCCTGACGCAACGTCACCCGCCTGGCTGTTGAAGCTTGCGGAGCCAGCGTATCAAGGTGCGGGTTCATCGGGCGATATCGTCGCCTTCTCGGGCATCTGCACGCATATGGGCTGCCCTGTAGCATTCAAGGACGGCCGGTTCGTCTGCCCTTGTCATTTTTCGATGTTCGATCCGGCACGGAACGGTGTCCCTTATCAGGGATTGGCGTCGGATTATCTGCCGCAAATCGAACTCAGGATCGACAGTGCAGGCGACATCCATGCCGAGCGCATGTCCGGCCTGATCTGGGGCCGCACCAGCGACGCCGCCTGAGCCGGAAAACCACAAAAAATCCGAGGGAAACGACGATGGCTTTGTACCGCCGTGAAGAATCCGTCCCGCTGCCGCCCAGCAATGCGGAAGCCTATAATACCGTCTGCCAGTATTGCACGGTCGGCTGCGGCTACAAGGTCTATGTATGGCCG
>JAQTXO010000453.1 GCA_028688765.1 Acidiphilium sp.
GTTAAGCAATTTCGGTCATGCTGGCGGGATGATCGAGGCCGAAACCCAGTCGCCCCCTGCAGCACCCCGCCTTCGGCGGCTCCGATCCACGTTCGGGGCGATTGCCGGGGGGTTGGGGGTGGCTTCCGTCCCGCCGGTCCTGCCGGACCGCTCCGATATGACGAGGGCGCTTGCGGTGGTTTTCAAGGTGTTGGCGATCGATCTCGTGATCGATATCGGGGCGGGATCGGGCGCGTTCGGCACCATGGCGCGGGCAGGCGGGTATGGCGGTCACATCGCCTCGTTCGAGCCGGTTCCAAGCCTGTTCGCCGGCGTCGAGGCTTTGGCTGCGGCCGATCGACGCTGGGATGTGAGCCCGGTCGCGATCGGGGCCGGGGCCGGGACGCTGCCGCTCAACATCATGGATCTGGGCGCGGTTTCGGCGCGGCGGGCGACCATCACCCGCCGGGATGTGGCGATGCGCAGCCTCGATCAGGTGCTGCCGCCGCTGCTCGCCCGGCATGATGCGCGGCGGGTTTTTCTCAACATCGATGCGCCGCTGCGCGAACGGGAGATTCTCGCCGGGGCGGAGCAATCGCTCGGGCGGATCGGCGCGGTTCAGACCCGGTTGAGCACCACCCTGAAATCGGACGGGATGCCGCATTACCTTGCGATTCTGTCCCTGTTCGAGGCCAAGCATTTCTCGCCGCACCGGTTTTTTCCGCTGGGCGAGGATCTGGCCGGACCGGTCGATTTTACCTGCTGCCTCGTGAGCAACGCGAAAAACGGGACCGGTTGATGAGCGGGGTCGGACGGGTATCAGCTCGGCGCAAGGGTGGATTTCAGCTGACCGCAGGCGGCCAGGATGTCCCGCCCGCGCGGGGTGCGCACCGGGGCCGCGTAGCCCGCATCCATCACGATGGCGGCGAACCGGTGGATGGCGTTGCCGCTCGATGTTTCATAGGTCGAGCCGGGCCAGGGGTTGAAGGGGATCAGGTTGACCTTGGCCGGGATGCCTTCGATCAGCCGCACCAGCTCATGGGCATCGGCTTCGGAATCGTTGATGCCTTTGAGCATGACGTATTCGAAGGTGATCCGCCTTGCGTTGGAGGCGGCGGGATACCGCCGGCAGGCGGCGATCAGTTCCGCGATATTGTATTTGCGGTTGAGCGGGACGATGACGTCTCTGACCTCGTCGCGGACGGCGTGGAGCGAGACTGCGAGGTTGACGCCGAGTTCGGCGCCGCAGCGGTCCATCATCGGGACGACGCCGGAGGTCGAGAGGGTGATGCGGCGGCGCGAGAGGCCGATGCCTTCGCCATCCATGATGATCTTCATCGCGGCGGCGACGTTTTCATAGTTGTAGAGCGGCTCGCCCATGCCCATCAGCACGATGGTCGAGAGGAGGCGCGGGGTATCGCCTTTCGGGCTCGGCCATTCGCCGTAGGCATCGCGCATCGCCATGAACTGGCCGACGATTTCGGCGGCGGACAGATTGCGGGTGAGGCGCTGGGTGCCGGTGTGACAGAAGCGGCAGGAGAGGGTGCAGCCGACCTGCGAGGAGATGCAGACCGCCCCGCGATCTTCGGTGACGTCGGGGATATAGACGGTTTCGACCGCTTCGTTGTCGCGAAACCGGAACAGCATTTTCCGGGTCTGGTCGGCGCTGAGCTGATCGGCGGCGATGCCGGGGCGGCCGATCACGAAATGTGCGGCAAGTTTTTCGCGCATCGGTTTTGCGATATTCGCCATGGCGGCGAAATCGGTGACGCCCTGATGATAGATCCAGTGCCAGATCTGCTTGGCGCGGAACGGGGCTTCGCCGATCGAGGCCACAGCTTCGGCGAGTTCGGCGCGGGACATTCCGACCAGATCGCGGCGCCCGTCATCCAGCAGCGCGGGCGGGGGCGCGAAGATCGCGGCTTTGGCCAGGATGCGGGTGCGCTCGGCCTCGTCGAGATCGAGCGTGGCAGACATGATCTAGCTCTTTTTCGGGGTGGGGGCGCTGGCCGGGCAGGCTTTCTGGATTGCCTTGTAGGCATCCGAGAAGCCATCGAGCCCGAATTTGTCGCTCACCGGCTTGGCATTCGGGGCGGTGGCCGTTGCGGTGACGGAGGAGCCGCCGAGAAAGGCTTTGGTGGTTTCGGCCCCTTTCATTGCGTAGGCCATGTTGTCCTTGGTGAAGAATTTCAGCTTGGTGCCGCCGACGGCGAGGTCGACCTTGGCGTCCTTGGTGTAGGTGATGCCCTGGCTCAGGGAGATTTCATCGCGGAAGGCAGCGCGTTCGGTGACGGTGAGCATTGCGGGGGTGGCTTTGCTGCCTTTGGGCAGGGTGCTCAGGGCGAAGGCGTAGCACGCCTTGTCGGCTCCGGTGCCGTAGGTTGCGGCGGTCCATGATTTGAAGACGCCGAGGGGTTTCGGCGCATCGGCGGCGGGGGTGGTGGCTGCGAAACCGAGGCCAGGGGCCGCCACGGCGAGCAGGAGCAGGAGGGGTGCGTGTTTCATAGCGGCTGAAATACGCGCCCCACGCTGCGCCGACAAGTTATCTTCCGACGCGGATGCCGATATTCACCTGACGAATGGCGGCATCGACGGCCCGGAGTGCCGCGACCCGGTGGCCGCCCTTATTGTGAGCGGAGGCGATAAGCTGGGTCCGCGCCGCGTAGAGGGCGTTGCGTGCCGCGAACATGTGGCCCTGATAGGCCATGGCGACGCCGCCCATCGCGGCTCCGGCCAGCAGGGTCGCACCGAACATGGCGGCGAGGCGGGATTTGGTGAAGGTCATGGCGAGTCTCCGCTTATGTTGAAGTCACGGAGGGTTTACTGCCGTTCGATCATGGCGGGGATTGGGCACAGGGGTAACGAAATGCAATCGTTGCCAGATCGGTGTGGAGCGACGGAAATTTGCGTTATTTTATTATGTTATCGTAACGAACTGGATGTGTTGACGCGTTGATGTTCAGGGTCGTTTTCGCGGGGCTTTGCGTTGGGGTGGCCAGAAGCGGTTGCCGGGGCCGAAATGGACGCCGTGGTAGTTGGCGTCGGGGATGCGGATGTCGGCGGGGTCGAGGGGGATCGGCCAGGGCGCGGGTTTGGGGCGCGGGCGCTGCGGCAGGCGGAAGAGCCCGGGGGGTTTGATGCCGAAGGCGCGGCAGATCGGGCGGATGGTGCGGCCGAGTTTGGGGTGGCTGGCGACGAGGGATTGGAAGGGTTGGCCGGCCAGCAGGGTGGTGAGTTCGGTGCTGCTGATGCCGATGTCTTCGGCGATGTCCGACAGCCAGTAGGCGGCGAGGGCGGGTATCCAGCCGAGGATGTGCA
>JAQTXO010000454.1 GCA_028688765.1 Acidiphilium sp.
AAATGGGAATACCCTGGCCAACCATCAAAAATCTCACGCACGCGGAAACCAGCAGTCTCAACAAAGGCAGCAAGAGTCGTGGGGGTCCAGAGCCACCACCACGGGGCATAGTTATAATCCGCCCCGACTCGCCACGGATACTCTTTCTGGCTGTTGATGTTATGGACTTGTATATGCACATCATCGAAGTAAGCACGCAGGATTTGCAGCTTGCGGCCCGACAACGCTGGGATAAACAGCGCGTTCCCGTCTGACATATCAATTGAACCGACTTTCGTTTCAATCTGTTCTGGAACAGTCATCGAGCAAAGCAGCAGGGTGTCACCCGTCACTTCCCGCAGTTTCGCCAGCGTCCAAACTGGACTTGGGGCATGATAAATAACGCCCGAACAGTGAGTGACATCCGATACAGGCACTTTCACTGCAAAATCAGCATGGTCGAGATTGGCGACGATGTTGGTACAGGCAGTAACTCCTTTTTCCTTGCGGCGTTCTTCGAAAGCTCGCCACCATTCGTTACCTTCCTGCTGCATGTCGACCATCATGACCGATGACGCACCCGCCGCGCTGGCAACCGTGACACGCTCGTTTTCTGTACCCCAGAGACCACCGATATCGGCGAAGGATCGACCGGATACTAACTCACCAATTTTTTCGTTGATATTCACTAAGCTACCCCGTTTGGCCGCATTTTTCTCGTTTATTCGCATTCAGTTTCAGCTATCTGAATATGTCGAATCTACAATATCGGTATCATGCATGCAACCGACGGTGCGGCCTTGTGTTAGCTCCGACACAATCTTTCGGATACACCCCGGCCATCGGCCATCGATCCGACGTCGGCGATCAAGGCCGGCAAGCGGCGGTCTATACGTCCAGGGCTCCCGATGACGGGTCCGGGTGCCCGTACAAAAGATCGTTACTTCCGGTGGCTAGGCCGCGCTTTTCGATTTGGTACTTATGACGGGACCACGTCAGACACATCCCAGGCGGGCCGTCTGCTCGGGCGCTGGACGAGAAATGGGGGCGTCGTTCCACTCACGGCGTCACCGGTTCGAAACAACGCTCTCCATCCAGTCCGCCAGCATCTGCAACGCCTCACCAACCTCCTTCTCGTAGCGCGACTGGTTGTAGATCCCGGCGAGGGAGGAATGAATGTCGGTGTGCCCCAGCACGGCCTCGATGACATGCGGGGCGATGCCGAGCACCCCCATGCTCGTGGCGGCAGTCCGGCGAAGATCGTGCCGCTGCCAGCCATCGACGCCGGTGGCCTTCTGGATGATCTTGGTTTCCTTGTCCCAGTTCCCCAGCGGGCGGCCCGACGATGAGGGGAACACCAACCCGTCCGGTTTGACGTCATCCGTCCGCCGGCTTTCGATCAACGCGGCGGCCTGGCGTGAAAGCGGGACGATGTGCGGCTTTGGGGTCTGGCTCAGCCTGGTCCGCTTCACCCGGCTCGGCGGGATGGTCCAGATCGTCCGGCCATCCTGATCCACCGTGAACTCATTCCACCGGGCCAGCGCAGCCTGATCCAGCCGGGCGGCGGTCAACAGCAGGAACCGCATGACAACGACATGAGGTCGTACAGCACCGCCGCGCGATCCAGGACGGGCGATCGGTGATTTCAAAACCTTGAGAAGCTTGCCGAGTTCGTCGGGCGATAGAAATCGTGAGCGTCGCCCGGCCGGCCCGGTTTGCTGAATCGCCGCCAGTTCAAGTGGGGCGTAGTCACGCACGGCACCCCATTTTATGACCGGGCGGAGGTAGCGAACGGCTGCCGACGCCGATGATTTCGACGGCCAGTTATCCGCCACGATCTGAAGCTCCGCCCGCGTCATCGTCTTCAGATCGCGCGTGAGAACCGATCCGAATACGCTGCCGATGCGACGATGGGCATCCCCCCATGATTTCCGGCTGCCGCCAACATGCTCTCCGTATTTGATCAGCAGACCGGCCAGCGTCGTCTCGGGCACCGTATCAGGTTCTCTCGCAGCCGCCCGCTTCTCACGGCGCTCCTCGGTGGGATCAACCCCTTCCTGCCGAACCTTGTGCCTGATCAACCCGGCCTGCTCACGCGCTTGTGAAACGCCAATGGTCGGAAACTCGCCCAGCCCGAAGCGCCGGTTGCGCCCGGCCTGGTCTCTCACCATCAAAGACCAGATCCCGCGCCCGTCTCGGGTAGGCCGAAAACGCAAGCCGGGGGTCGCCGCATCGATCAGTTCGGCTTGACCGCCGACGGCCTCGGTGGCGTCCTTGATGGCCTTCCTGATTGTCGACTCGGTCAAGCGGGCAGGTGGCACATCCGACTCCCCATCGCAGGTTTCACACAGGTTTCACACAGGTTTCAGCCCATTTGCAGGTTTCACCCAGGTTTCAAGCAGGTTTCACCCAGGTTTCAGCAACGGCGTAATCACCGGAGGTTTGGCTAGACGTTGCTGGACACAAAATCAAGGATCGCCCTGGGGTAAACCGGCGAACCATCTGATTTAAAAGGGAAAATATCGTTGGATATACTGGGGAATTATGGTGCCGACACCCGGGATTGAACCGGGGACCTACTGATTACGAATCAGTTGCTCTACCGCTGAGCTATGTCGGCCACGCGCCCGCTATAGCGAGAGCGCATCAGCCTCGCAAGCCAACCCTATGCCGCCGCCACCGCGCTGGTGCCCGAGAGAATATGCTTCAAAGCGGCGACCAGATCGTCCATCATCGCCTCGGTATGCTTCGGACCCGGGGTAAAGCGCAGCCGCTCCGTCCCCGCCGGCACCGTCGGGTAATTGATCGGGGTCGCATACATGCCGAACTCGCGGATCAGCCGCATCGAAACCTCGGTCGCCCGCGCGGCATTGCCGATCATCAGCGGCACGATATGGCTCTCGGACGCAAGGCGCGGCAGCCCCGCCGCATCGAATTTCGCCTTCAGCATTTCGGCCCGCGCAAACAGCGTATCGCGCCGCGCCTGATCCACCTTCAGCCGCCGGATCGAAGCCAGCGCCGCAGCCACTGTCGGCGGCGGCAAGGCCGTCGTGAAAATGAACCCCGCCGCGGTCGAGCGGATATAATCGATCACGCTGGCATCCCCCGCCACATACCCGCCATGGCAGCCATAGGCCTTTGCCAGCGTCCCCTCGATGATGGTCACCCGGTGCGCGACCCCGTCCCGCTCGGAAACGCCAGCACCATGCGGCCCATACATCCCCACCGCGTGAACCTCATCCAGATACGTGATTGCGTTATATTTATCCGCCAGATCGCAGATCGCCCCGATCGGTGCGATATCGCCATCCATCGAA
>JAQTXO010000455.1 GCA_028688765.1 Acidiphilium sp.
CATTGGCAAGGCTGGTTTCGGGCAGGATGATGCCGAATTCATCGCCGCCGAGGCGGAACGGACGATCCTGGGCGCGCAGGCAGCGGAGCATGCGCTGGACCGCGGCGACCAGCAGGGCATCGCCGGTCTTGTGGCCGAACCTGTCGTTGACCGATTTGAAATGGTCGAGGTCGAGGCAGAGCAGAGCGGCACCGCTGCCAGGGGCGGCGCAGATCGCGGCGAGTGCGGCATCGAAGCTCATGCGGTTGGCGAGGCCGGTGAGATTGTCGTGGCGGGCGATATGGTCGATTTTTCGTTCGGCGTCGTGGATTTCAGTAACGTCCGAGGCGACGCCACGGTACCCGGTGAAACGGCCATCCGCCGAGATGATCGGCTTGCCGGTGATGGACCAGCACCTGGTTTCCGCGCCGAAGGCGAGTTCGACGCGCTGTTCGTGGAATGGTTGGCGCTGGCCGACGAGGTCAAGCAGGGCGGCGACGACGCTGTCGTTGGTGGTCCCGGCAAAACGGGCACGATGATCCGTGAGGAAGCGGATGATCGATTGGCCGATGAGGGCATCGGGGGTGGTGTGGGCGGCCTGGGCGAACCGGGGCGAGGGGCTGAGGAGGTCGAGCTCCGCATTGGTTTCCCAGAGGAAATCGCTGCTACCCTCCTGAAAATCGCGCAGGAGGAGGTTGACGAGTTCCTTCTGCTGCTCGGCATCGATCCGTTTCAATTCACGATCGATCGTGCTGGCGTTGACCGAGAGGATGGTGGTGAAGGTGAGGAAGGCGTAGCTCCCAAGAACGACGAGTTGGACGATCGGGAGGTCAGGAGAGTTCACAATGATCGCGATAGCGAAACCAGTAGTGATTGGTATCCATAAGCAAAGTGCATACAACGCCGGTCCTGAAAAAACCGGGATCGACATCAAGGCAACGCCGAGACTGTAGAGCAGCGCGACCTGATGAACGTCGTGGGTCGCTAATCCACCAATCAAAACCAGAGACCAAAATATGCCGATCAATGCAGCATTCAAGCCAAAAATGATTTTGAAATTGCGGATGCCGTAGGGCTTATTCCGGACAGACTGCCATAATCGTGCAGAACCAAACAGCAGGACGTAGGTGGCCAGCACACCGTAAATGCCGGCTTCATTTAAAGGATGACTGAAAAAGTCCTTCAGGCCGTAGCCGATGCATATGGCAACGATCGCACCGACAACAGCCATCCGGGGCGCAAGGTTGGCCCTGAACGTTAGTTGCGCAATATCGATCGCGCGCCGCGTCTCATCCGAATAGATCGTCTTTTTTTTAGGAACAAGCCAATTAAATTCCACTAAATTGCCTCATGAACATATATTAGCTTTGATATTCACTGGAGTAGCTGTTGGAAAACTAAAGATATCCTAAATTTCTTCATCATTCGTGCAATCCGTTTATGCTCATCGTCGAGCACACGTAATGATGGAACATCACCTATGAATGAATACAATTTTTCTACGGGCAGGGCCAGCGAAGCCGCGCCGGTTCGCTGGACAAAACCGAAGGAGGGGGCGATAGAAGCACAGATCGTTGCCGATCAGGATCTGGCAGATGTGGCATATCGTTTACGATATGAAGCGTATTTAGATGGTGCGTTCATTCCCGAGAGCGCTGTCCAGCGATTTTCGGATGAATACGACACTTATGGCAACAGCCGTACCGTAGTCGTTTTCCAGGATGGTGTCCCTGCCGGAACTGTGCGTGTGACCCGCCACGATCCCGGAGGATGTGAGAACGACCGGCACGATTTACCCTGCATGAAACTGTTTGAACACGAAATCGAACGCCTCGTAGCGCAGTTGCATCTCCCAGCACGGACGCCGAGGCTGATCGAGATAAACCGGCTTGCCCGCTCCACAATTTACAAAAACAATATTAACGTCATTTTCGCCTTATTTCGATTTGCGGCATATATTCATCTGGAATTCGATGCAGATATCGTTCTCAACGCCGTCCGTGCACATCATGCACCGATGTATCGGCGTTTCGGATTCCAACAAGTAGAGGCGCCTCGGCAATACCCGGGTCTTGCGATGAAGACCGGGCTGGTGGCCAGCTTTCCGTCAGGTCACGCGGGGTTGATCGAAGGTCAGCCATTCCTGCGTGGCATCTCCAAAGACGATGCAGCCTACGCCGGACTGATCGCTGGAGAGCGGGTGGCGATTTTCGGGGATAACGCGCCTAGCGCGGTGCGCCCGGCTGGGCCAGTGGCGCCGCTTTCGCAAACGCCGGATGGGCTTCGCAACTGCGCATGATGCGCTCGATGGTCGGGATCGCGGGGACCTCGATTTTGAAGATCCGCAGGACCGCGAGAATGCTGGCGAGGCAGATATCGGCGATGGTTATGGTCTCGCCATGGCAGAAAGCGCCGGTTTCGGCCTCGCTCGCGAGACGGTGTTCGACCGCCTGAAGCCCGGTGGTGAACCAATGGGTCTGCCAGGCGCGCCACGCGGCATCGTCGAAGCCGCCCTGGCTCGTAAGGTATTTCCTGACCCGCGGGGTAATCAGCGGGTGGGTGTCGGCGGCGAGCATGGCGGCGAGCGAGCGCACCCGGGCGCGGCCATGCGGGTCGGGCGGGAGGATGGCGGGTTCGGGGTAGAGTTCCTCGATGAATTCGAGAATGGCGAGCGATTGGGTGAGCGGGGCGCGGGACTGGCCGGCGCCACGGTCGATCAGGGCGGGGATCGCGCCGAGCGGGTTGATCGCGAGGTAGGCGTCGCTGCGATGTTCCCCGGCATCGATATCGACGATGCGCTCCTCGGCAACGACGCCTTTGAGGTTGAGCGCGACCCGGACCCGGTAGGTCGCCGAGGTGCGCCAGAAGGCGAAGAGTTCGAAGCGGGCTTGTCCGGTCATGGCGCGGTCCTTGTCAATCACGTAAATCGATCCTTACTTTGGTTTCGCGGATCGTCAATGACGGCGGGTTCGCTGTCCGGATGGAGGGTTGTGCACCATGGCACTCGATGTCGTTTTCATCCCCGCGCTGCTGTGCGACGCGGAGATGTATCGTGAGGTGATCGCGGCGGCGGGCGGGCATATCCATGCCCACGTGATGATGTCGCCCAGGCCGAGCCTCGCCGCCAGCGTTGCGGATATTCTCGCGCGCGCGCCGGCGAAATTCGCGCTGGTCGGGACATCCTATGGCGGCAATCTGGCACTGGAGGTCGCGTTGGCGGCACCGGAGCGGGTCACGGCGCTGTGGCTGATGGGCTGCGATCCGGCGGCACCGCAGGCGGGCGGGCCGGATCTGGCGGGCGGCCTGCGCACCCAG
>JAQTXO010000456.1 GCA_028688765.1 Acidiphilium sp.
GTTCGACCTCGAACACATCGAGCGCCGCCCCGGCAACGTGGCCGGATTGCAGTGCATCGTATAGGGCTGTCTCGTCGATCAGCCCGCCACGCGCGCAGTTGACGATGCGAACGCCCTTTTTGGTCTTCGCAAGATTTTCGCGTGAGAGAATATTACGGGTCTGCTCGGTGAGCGGAGTATGGAGTGTAATGAAATCGGCGCGGGCCAGCAGCGTGTCGAGTTCGACCTTTTCGATCCCAAGCACGGTGGCGCGGGCTTCGGTGAGGTAGGGGTCATACGCAACGACGCGCATTTTCAGGCCGACCGCGCGATCCGCGACGATCGAGCCGATGTTGCCGGCGCCGATCAGGCCGAGCGTCTTGTTGGTGAGTTCGACGCCCATGAAACGGTTCTTTTCCCATTTGCCGGCCTTGGTCGAGGCCGAGGCTTCGGGAAGCTGACGGGCGAGCGCGAACATCAGGCCGATCGCATGTTCGGCGGTGGTGATGGCGTTGCCGTAGGGCGTGTTCATCACCACGACGCCGCGCGCGGTGGCGGATTTGACATCGACATTGTCGATGCCGATGCCGGCCCGGCCGATGACCTTCAGGTTGGTCGCGGCGTCGAGCAATTCGCGAGTGACCTTGGTGGCCGAACGGATCGCGAGCCCGTCGAACGCGCCGATGATCGCACGCAATTCGGCGGGGGTGAGGCCGGGTTTGACCACGGCTTCGATACCGCGCTGCTTGAACACGTCGATGGCGGCGGGCGACAACTGGTCGCTGATCAGGACTTTGGGCATGAGAGTTCCTCGGGAGAAAACAGGGTTCAGTCGATGGTTAGATGGCCTTCGGCGATGGCGACGCAGGAGCCGCCGATCGTGGTGCGACCCGATGGATCGACGGTGGCGCGGAGGCGGCTGGGTCGGCCCATGGCATCGCCCTGGGCGATCCGCAGGGTCAAACTCGCCGGAGGCCGGAGCGAAGCAATAAGGGCCGCGAGCGCGGCATTCGCGCTGCCGGTGGCAGGGTCCTCGGCAATGCCGTCGAGCGGGGCGAACATCCGGCAATGGAGGTCGATCCCGCGGGCCGACGGTCCATCGTCCCACGCGTAAACCAACAGATCATGCGCGGTTGCAGGCAGACGGGTGAACTGCGCCGGATCGGTGATGATACGATCGAGTACCGTGCTGTCGCGCACTTCCGCGATGGTGAACGGGGTGCCAACCGAAGCTATGCAGGGATGATGCGCCGCCGTTGCGATATCGGCCGGTTCGAGGCCGAGACACGTGGCGATCACCTCCGGGGCTATCGTGCCGGTCAGCGACAGGCTTTGCGGCGCGATGATATCGGCCCCGGTCAGCGCGCCACCATCGCGGATCGGCGTGATCGCCACCAGCCCGGCGGCCTCCTCGAACACAAGGCGATCGCCGACGCCGGTACCGAAAGCCGACCCTTCGCGCGCCAGCCAGAACCCGGTGCCGACATTGGGATGCCCGGCGAAGGGCAATTCCGATTTCGGCGTGAAAATCCGCACCGAGGCGGTGTGCGCCGGATTGGCGGGCGGCAAAACGAAAGTGGTCTCCGAATAATTGAACTCGGCTGCAATCGCCTGCATCGTTGCCGTATCCAATCCTTCGGCGTCGAGCACGATGGCCAACGGATTGCCGCCGAAAGCCCGGTCGGTAAACACGTCGACCGTCGCGAAACGTCGCTTCATTGCGCTGACGTTTCGGCAGCCACCGTGTCGATCGCCCAGTCGATCCAGGGCAGGAGAGCGGTGATATTATCGGTGTCCACCGTAGCGCCGCCCCAGATCCGCAGCCCCGGAGGCGCGTCGCGATAGGCCGCGATATCGTAGGCGACAGCTTCGGCTTCCAGCAGGGCGGCCACCCGCTTCGCCGCTTTGGCCTGGCCATCGGCATCGAGCGAAGCGAACCAGGGCGCCGCGATCGTCAGACAGATCGAGGTGCTGGAGCGAATCGCCGGATCGGCGGCGAGGAAGCCGACCCGCTCGTTGCCCGCGACCCAATCGGCGATCGCCCCGAGATTGGCCTCACTGCGCTCGATCAGCGCGGGCAGGCCCCCAATACGTTTGGCCCAGCGCAGCCCGTCGAGCGCATCTTCGGCGGCAAGCATCGAAGGGGTGTTGATGGTCTCGCCGAGAAACAATCCTTCGGTCAGCTTGCCACCCGAGGTCATGCGAAAGATTTTCGGCAGCGGCCACGCCGGTTTGTAGGTGGTCAACCGTTCGACCGCACGCGGGCTGAGGGCGAGCATGCCATGCGCAGCCTCGCCGCCAAGCACTTTCTGCCATGACCAGGTGACGACATCGAGCTTCCCGAAAGGCAACATCATCGCGAAGGCCGCCGAGGTCGCATCGGCAATCACCAGACCGGCGCGGTCATCCGCGATCCAGTCGCCATTCGGAATCCGGGTTCCGGCAGTGGTGCCGTTCCAGGCCAGCACGACGTCATGGTTGAAATCGACCGCGGCCAGATCGGGCAACTGGCCATAAGGTGCGGAAAGAACCCGCGCATCCGGCAGTTTCAGCTGCTTGATGATATCGGTGGCCCAGGCTTCGGAAAAACTCTCGAACGCCAGAACATCCACCGGGCGGGCACCGAGCATCGACCACAGCGCCATTTCGACCGCCCCGGTGTCGGATGCGGGAACGATGCCGAGCCGCCAGTCCTTCGGCAGCCCCAGAAGATCGCGCGAGCGGGTGATGATCTCGGCGAGCTTTGCCTTGGGCTCCTTCGCCCGGTGACTGCGGCCCAGCATCGCACCATCGAGCGCCGCGAGGGTGAACCCGGGACGTTTGGCACAAGGGCCGGAGGAAAAATTGGGGTTGGCAGGACGAACGGCAGGCTTTGCCGTGATTGAAACATCCATCGATGGTCTCCCTTGCAGAAGAAAAGCGTCCCGGTGGGGGGACGTGACCCATCGCGGGAATTACTCGGTTCGTTTCAATCAGGCAAGGGCAGAAAACAGAAAAGGTTTCTTTTTTGTAAAAAAGAAACAAAAAACTTTTTGATCTGGTTCACGGGATTTGAAATGGCAAGGACCAAAATCGACAGAAATCCTTGGCCTTATTTACAAATAGAAATGCACTCCGCTCGTTCGGCTCAACGCAACGATACTACCCGGCGATTCCGGCCAACAATAGAAGGGCAACGACGAATTCGACGCCATTGGCATAAACCGAGAGTTTGTGAGCCCGATTGAATGCCTCTTTCGTACCGGTTTCGCGCAGCACGTTGATATGCGGCAGCCACTCGAACCAAAGCCACAGGGTTCCACCCGT
>JAQTXO010000457.1 GCA_028688765.1 Acidiphilium sp.
GTGGACGCGCGAAAAATCTCCTGCGGATCGTTTTCAAGCGCCTTGATCCAAGAGCCGACATAAGCTGCGTGCTGCCCTGGATCGTGACCGATACCGAGTTCTTCACCTAACATCAGGCTCGCGATTGCCGCCCGCAGTTCTTCGCGGGCATAAGCCTCAGAGCCGAACGGATGTGCCATATCGCGATTCAAGCGTTCGGGATGGCCGGTCCAGTGCCCCAGCTCGTGCAGGGCGGTTGCAAAAAAACCGTCCAGGGCTGCGGTGCCGTCCGGAGCCACGAACTGCCGACGATCAGGGATGGTGATTTCGTCGGTCGTGAGGCTGTAATAGGCGCGGTCGCCGGACACTTCGCGGATGATGGCCTGTGATGCCTCAAGCAATCGCGCAGCGCGCTCGTGGCGTTCCTCAATGGGCGGCACGGGCCTTACCTCGGCGGGTGGCAAGCCATTGATCTGAGCGGCGTTAAAAACATTGGCAGCGCGAATAAGGGGTTTGTCGTGCTGGATGATTTGGTAAAGCGGCTCGCCCTTTTCGTTCTTGAGAGGCTGCCCGGCATCATCGGTCATCGCAACCCGGCTCGACCACTGCCAAAACTGGATTTGTGTGCTGGTCTCACCACGGCGGACCTGAGCGCCAAGTTTTTCCGCCTGCACATAGGTCATCCAGCGATTGTCGTCATAGCCGCGTAGTTGCCCTACGGCATACAAATAGAGCGAGTTTGCACCTTTATAGGGAACGCCTGTCGAACCATTGTAGGGCAGGCTGCGATCTGCGCCTGGTTGCCACGGCTTAGTCCATGGCGCGGTCCCTTGTTTCAGTTGTTCGATGAGGACCGCCGCGACTTTTTGAGCATAGTCATTCCTAGCCATTGGCGGGTTCCTCCACATCAATATCGGACTCGATAGCGTCCTCAAGGGAGATGGCGTCCTCGACAAAGGCACCGAGTTCATCAGCAAGATCATGATCGATCTCGACCACAAATCCCGGCCGCATTATGTCGGCGGGGTCGGTTGAACGGATCTGGCGCGGCGGGTTCATGAATTGTCCTTTCGATAGACCGTCATGGGTGGTGCTGCGGTAGGTCCGGCTTTGACGGTAGAAGCCGGGACACGTTGAGACGCGGCACTGGCGTTTTGATAGACGGTCATCGGCGCTGCCGCCGGTATAACAGGCAGGCGGACCGTCAGATGGTATCTGGCGACATATCCGTTCTGGAAGCCTGCCGTAAGGCTGCCGGTGTTGTAGGCCGACAAGGCCGCGGCCAATGCCTGCTGCCCGTGCTGACCTGCGCTGAGGGCGGTTTGGTAGTCCTCGGATAAAATTTTCGCGCCAGCCTGGATATTCGTGCAAGGGTCAAGCATGGCGTTGACCGAGTAGCCCATACCAGTAAGGTTGGTGCTATCGACCTGCATGAGTCCGATATCGACGCGCCGGCCACGGGCGATGAAATGCTTCGCAATCGCTTCGGCGTCGGCGCGCGAAGTCGGCTTAAATCGACCGATTCCGTTCACATTGAGAGCGAGCGGATCACCACCACTCTCAACCTGAATGACCGCCGCCAACGTTGTGGGGGCAATAAAGGGGGCGCAAGTGGCATAAGCGGCGATCATTGTTCTGTCCAAAGTGGCCGCACGATGGCCTGGATATCGGTATCCGGGATCGGTCCAAAATAACGGCCATCAAAACTCAAGGGAGAGAATGTTGAGAGCAACCACACCTGGCTAGGTGCTACAGTGTAAGTGCCAAAAGGATAATGCGGCAAAGGCCGCCCGTGAGGGTCGCGGCTGACCGGGGCAGTATTCGGTAAAAGCCGTCCATCTACCGCAAAGCCTGCCGGTGAAAATTCGATGCGATCACCGGCGACGGCTTCAACCTGTTTGAGCACTGGCACCGTCCCGTCAGGGCATGTGCCTGCGGCGAGGTAATGGCGGATGACACCAAGATGGATGATGGGCGACATCGGCGGGCACGCTGAAACATAAATGCCGCGTGCAACCCGAGCTGGGTGCCTTTCAACCACGACATAAAGGCCCTCGGGCTCCGAGCTGGTGGTATTGAGCATGACAGGCTTGGCGCTGGCTATCGCGATGATGCCAGCGCCAAGAAGCAGGGCGATGATGCCTGTCCGTCGCGTGTTCACGCCGTTTTTGGTCCCGGCTGTGTTGGGAAGCGGCGCCGCCCACTTGCGACCGGAGCAACATATCCGGGACCGTTGCTCGGGCCGCTGCTGGCGCCGGTATCCTGCTGTTCAGATGGGAGAGCCGTGGCGTCGGAATCGGCGGTGTGGACCGGCTCGATTTGCGCGTTGTCGGAGATCTCCTCGATATCCCACCATAGGGCCTGCTGCGCTCTTATATTATCAAGACCCCGCTTCATAATAAGAATTTCGCCCGGTGACGTGATCATGTTGTTCTTGTCTTTCTTTGGGCCTGGCAGCCGCATGGTCTCGTCGTCTGTCATCAGCGGTCGTTTTATATATTGAAGGCCCTCATTTGCTTGGTGCATACCCATTCCAAAACGATGGCCGCTCAACTGAATATTGTCGATTTCGAGTGTGGCGGTACCAAGCCGCCAAGATAACCATTTCGCCGTTTCTTCATCATTAGGAGCAAAACTCATTTGAATTTCGCTTGCGCCCATTATCGGGTTATCTTCACCATATAGTTTATTGATTTGGGTGATAGTTTGCCAGATTCCGATTACCTTAACGCCATATTGTCTAAGTTGGGTTAGCGCATTTGGTAAGGCGTCTATTCTGCCGACATTCCCGATTTCATCGAGCAGCAGCATTAAAGGCCGGTCATGGGGAATTTCTGTTTTCCCGGCCTTTGGGTTGATTGTTTTTCGCGTCGGAATATCGACCATCATGGATAATATTGTTGTAAATAGGCTACTCAACCGAGCCAAATTAGCTTCACTCGGCGGCAATATCAGGAACAGCGCAATTTTTTTAGGTCCATTCATCAGATCATCGAGTTGAAAATGGCTGTTGGCGGTCGCCGCCTGCACGAGTGGGTCAGTAGCCGGTGACAACTTTTGATATGCTGTTTGAAAAATGTTGGCGTCGGTTCGTTCGGACTTGGCACCCTTGATCGCCATCGCCCCCTTGTCGGCAATCCACTTGTGCGGTTCGTTATTAGGACCAAGTTTGTTGTTGTTCATCGCTTTATATAAATCCGCCGTGGTAGTCGTCGCCGAACCGAACAAGTCAACCACATCAGCCAATGTCGCTTGTCTATTCTTTTCTTTTCTTATCTTGTAAATTGTATAAAGAACCACGCC
>JAQTXO010000458.1 GCA_028688765.1 Acidiphilium sp.
CGGCACGGATTGGGGTGTAGCCAAGTGGTAAGGCAGCGGATTTTGATTCCGCCATTCGGAGGTTCGAATCCTCCCTCCCCAGCCAGGTTCCCCGGTGTTCAGAGATAGGGCAGCAGCAGGCGGGCGGCGGCGTCGCGCTGGCGCTTCCAGAGCGGGTCGGCGGCGAGTTCGGCATCGGCGATCGGGCGGCTTCGGGTGATTTTTTCGTCGATCAGGCTGTCGAGTTCGGCGCAGACGGCGGGGTCGTAACATTCAAGGTCGAATTCGAAGTTGAGGCGGAGGCTGCGGGCATCCCAGTTGGAGCTGCCGACGAGGCTCCAGATGCCGTCGATCGTCATCAGTTTCGCGTGGTTGAACGGGGTGGCGCCGAGGAAGACGCGGGGGCGGAGCTGCCGCGAGGCGCGGAGATGGGCGCGGACCGCCCAGTCGATCAGGCGATGGTCGGAGTGTTCGGGGATGACGATTTCGACGGTGACGCCGCGCATGCAGGCGAGTTCGATGGCGGAGCGGAGCTGGTCGTCGGGCAGGAAATAGGGGGTGACGATGCGGACGCGGTGTTCGGCGAGCGAGAGGGCGGCGCCGAGCAGGGTTTCGATGTGGTGGAGATCGGCGTCCGGGCCGGAGCGGATGCCGCGGGCGAGGGTGGGGCCTGGGGCCTGGATGGAATCGGGCCACCAGATTTCGCCTTCGAGCGATTCATTGGTGGTGAAGTTCCAGTCCTGGGCGAAGGTGCCGAGCAAATGGCGGATGACGGGGCCGGTGACGCCGACCTGGACATCGTCGACGCTGCCGGGGGCGTCGGGCGGGGCGCGGTTTTCGGCGCCGATGTTCAGGCCGCCGGTGAAGCCGGAGGTGCCATCGAGGATGAGGAGTTTTTTGTGGTTGCGCAGGTTGAGCAGGGGCATGCGCCACGGGGCATAGCTGTGGAGGAAGCGCGCGCAGGGCACGCCGGCGGCGCGGAGGGCGCGGTAGGCGCGCGCGGTGAAGAAGCCGCCGCCGACTCCGTCGATCAGGACGCGGACGGCGACGCCGCGTTGATGCGCGCGGGTGAGGGCGGCGATGAAGCGGCGGCCGACCGCGTCGTTGCGGAAGATGTAGCCGGCGAGGGCGACGCTGTGCTGGGCCTGTTCGATCGCCTCGATCATCGGGCCGTAGGCGGCGCGGCCGCCGTGGTAGACGGTGATGCGGTTGCCGGCGGTGAGCGGCATGCCGGTGATCTGTCCGGCGATGGTGGCGAGGGTCTGGATTGGCGCGGGGGCTTCGAGCAGGGCGGTGACGCCGCGCCGGCCTTCGGTGGTGGGGGCGATCTGGACGAGGCGGGCGGCCTTGCGGGAGATGCGGTTGATGCCGAAGACGATGTAGAGCAGGGGGCCGGAGATGAAGGTCAGCCAGACCAGGGCGATCCATCCCATTGCCGAGCGGACGTTTGATTTGCGCCGCAGGATATGCCACGTCAGCCCGAATGAGATCAGACAGTGAACGATGAAGATGAGGGGTGTTTCGGTGAGGGTCGGGAACGGCGTTTTGAGCGGCATGTGAGCGGATATCCTGTACCCGTTTGTTCCGGTTGAGCGGCGTGACCGGATGAAGCCGGGTTTGCGCGCAAAGACAAGTGAACCCGACAAGAATCCCGATCCGGGCCAGCGGAGATCATCATGCGTATCGTGAGCTGGAACCTTCTGCATCATGTGGGCGCGCAGGCGCGGGACGTGGCTTCGCTGATCGAGGCCTGCCGGCCCGATGTGATGCTGATGCAGGAGGCGACCGAGGAGATCGGCGAGATCGCGCATCTGTGCGGCGGGTGGTATTATCGGGCGCCGATGGCGCGGCGGACCTATGGGCTGGCGGCATGGAGCCGGCATCGGTTCGAGGAGCCCGCGACGCTGCGGCTGCCCGCCTCGAAAGTGCCGGGGCGGGTGCCGCCACGGCTGGCGCAGATGGTGCGGATTGAGGGGGTGACGCTCGCGAATGTGCATCTGTCGCACGGGCAGATGCTGAACCGGCTGCAATTGCGCCATATCACGCGGCATCTGGTGGGGCCGGCGGCGATCATTGGCGATTACAATGCGCTTGGACCGATCCGGCTGGCGGGGTTTCACGATGTCGGGCCGCGGCAGGTGACGTGCCGGGCGAGCGGGATGATTCCGTTCCGGCTCGACCGGTGCATGGTGCGGGGGATGGAGCGGATTGAGGCGCGGGTGTTGTGGCGCGGGCCCTCCGATCATCATCCGATCATGCTGACGCTGCGGGTGGGCGGCGCGCGATAGGCGACCGGTCAGAAATCGTTGCCGAGCAGGCGGTGGTAGTATTGGTGGGCGGGGGGCGGCAGGTCGGGTGCGGCGTCGCGCCGGATCAGTTCGTTCTGGATCGTGCGGGCGTCGGATTTGATGCCGGCGCGGCCGAGGCGGATGACGCCGTGATTCTGGTTGCCATACTGGCCGTGGCCGCCTGAGGCGCGCTGGCCGAGGCCGGAGGGGCCGCTGCCGGAGCCCTTGCCGGTGCGCATCGCCTGCAGCGCGCCCTGGGCCTGCTGGAGGGCGGCGATGGCGGCGCGTTCGGCGGGCAAGGCACCGGGGGCGTCACCGCGGGTGAGGGAGGCTGCTGCCGATTGCATCGCCTGCTGGCCCTGACCGATCTGCGGGCCGGGTGGGATGCCGGCCTGGGCGAGGCTGGTCGCGGTGGCGCCGAGTTGCTGTTGCAGGGCTTGTTGCGCGCGGGCGAGGGCCTGGTCCGGGGCGGGGGTGGGCTGGCCGGCGCGATTGCCCCTCTGATTACCCGGCTGGTTGCCGGGTTGGGGCTGGGATTGCCGGGCGGTGCGGTCCATCAGCCCCGCTTCCTCCCGCATCAGTTTCGACAGGGCGCTCTCGGCCTGATGGGCGGCCTGCTGGCGGGCCTGCTCGGCGGCGGAGACGGGCTTTTCCTGTTGGACCTGACGCAGCATGGCGCGGAGTTTGGCGAGGTCGGCCTTGGCCTGTGCAGCATCCCCGGCGGCGGCTTCATCGGCGATGCGCTGGGCGAGGGCGCTGATGCTGGACATGGTGCCGAGCTGGGCCTGGGTGAGGGATTTCTGGCCCTGGGCGGCGAGATGGGCCTGGGAGGCGGCGTCGAGCCGGGCGAGGAGGTTTTGTAACTGGGTCGCAGCGGTGGAATGGCCGGCGAGGGCTTTGTTCAGGGCGGCTTCGAGGGCGAGGCGGGCGGCGGCGAGCTGTTCGGCGGCGCGGAAGGCCGCACCCTGTTCGGCGCGTTGCACGAGGCCCCAGAGCTGGGCTTCGGGATGGGGGG
>JAQTXO010000028.1 GCA_028688765.1 Acidiphilium sp.
CCTCGGGGCAGGGTTCGCCGTCGATCGCGACGCTCTCCAGTGTGAGGTCCTCGCCGTCGAGCACCAGCGGGGCGGCGGGGTCGCCATGAGCGGGATTGCGGCGGAGGGCGATGGTGGCGCGGACGCGCGTGGCAGCCGGATCGAGGTCGAAGATCAGGTCGACGGTATCGACCAGGAACGCCGGAGGCCGGTAATCGGCGAGGCGGTGTTCGGCGGTGTCGTGCGCGATCGTGGCGGTGTGGTCGGCCATGCTGGTACTCCTTGCGCCATGTTTTGCAGCGCGCCGGGGCGTGGCGCAACGCCTGATCGATTGAGTTATCCCGCCCGCCGGGAACGATCGAAAGTTTCAGGAAATCCGTGCGGACACTATTTTTTGCCAAGCCGCTATGCAGAGCCCCTCGCCGCTGCATATTGGGAGGATGGACGGCACCGAGCGCGACCTGACGATGACGCTGCACCAGAGCATCCACGATGTCGCCGCGGCGGACTGGGATTCGCTTGCCGGCGGAGGCAATCCGTTCGTCAGCCACGGGTTTCTGGCGGCGATGGAGGATAGCGGGTCGGTCGGCGGCCGGAGCGGATGGTATCCGTATCACGCGGTGCTGCGCGACGGCGCGGGCCGGGTGGTTGCGGCGGCACCGACCTATGCCAAGGCGCATTCCTACGGCGAGTATGTGTTCGACCACGCGTGGGCCAATGCGCTGGAGCGGGCGGGCGGGCGATATTATCCCAAATTGCAGGTCGCGGCGCCGTTCAGCCCGGTGCCGGGGCCGCGCCTGCTCACCGCGCCGGGGCTGGATGTCGCCACGCTGGGCGATGCGCTCAAGGTCGCGATGGCGGAACTCAAATGCTCCTCGGTCCACGCGACCTTCTGCACCGAGGCGGAGTGGCACGCGCTGGGCCGGGCGGGGTGGCTGCAGCGGATGGGCGTGCAATATCACTGGCATAATCGGGGCTACGCCGATTTCGAGGGGTTTCTCGCCGCGCTGTCATCGCGCAAGCGCAAGGCGATCCGCCGCGAGCGGCGCGAGGCGCAGGAGGGGCTCGAAATCCGCGTGCTGCGCGGCAGCGAGATGGGCCGGCGCGAGTGGGCGGCGTTTCATCGGTTCTATCTCTCCACCGTGGACCGGAAATGGGGCGGGGCTTATCTCACCGAGAGTTTCTTCGCCTTGCTCGGGCAGCGGCTGGGGGATGCGGTGGTGGTGGTGATGGCGTTCCGTGGCGGCAAGCCGATCGCGGGGGCGCTGAACCTGCTTGGCGCCGATGCGCTCTATGGCCGCAACTGGGGCGCGACCGAGGATGTGCCGTTCCTGCATTTCGAACTCTGCTATTATCAGGCGATCGAGTTCGCGATCGGGCTGGGGCTTGCGCGGGTCGAGGCGGGTGCGCAGGGGCAGCACAAGATCCAGCGCGGCTACCTGCCGAGCCGGACCTATTCGGCGCATTGGCTGGCGCATCCCGGCCTGCGCGATGCGGTCGGTGATTTTCTGGAAGCGGAACGCCCGGCCATCGTCGATGAGATGGCCATGCTCGGTGAACAATCCCCGTATCGATCCGAGGCATGATCGCGGCCTACGCCGCACTCGCCGCCTCGATGGCGATGGTGGGAGCGAATGTGGTCATTCTCAAAATCCTTGCGGAACATCTGCCGATTTTCGTGATCCTGTTCCTGCGCTCGGGGCTGGCGGCGGTGCTGATCGCGCCGTTCGCGCGGGTGCGCCGCCTGCCGCCGCGCCGCGTGCTCGCCAATCTGATGCTCCAGGCGGCGTTCGGCACGCTGGCCTATAACATTCTGTTATTGGCCGGACTGCAGCGTACCGGTGCCGTGCAGGCGGGGCTGGTGCTGGCGACCTTGCCGAGCGTGATCGCGCTTGGTGCGGCAATCGGGCTCGGCGAACGGCTGGTGCCGCGCCAATGGCTGGCGGTGGGACTGGCGGCGCTCGGGATCGCCGCCCTCGCGCATGGCGGCGGCGGTTTCAGCCTGACCGGCGATGGTCTGGTGTTCGGGGCGGTGTGCGGCGAGGCGGTGTATGCGCTGCTGGCGCGGCGCGCGGCGGGATCGTTGCCGATCATGCAGGCGACGTTCTGGATGCAGGCGGCGAGCGCCGTGCTCTGCCTGCCGATCGCGCTCGGGCAGTTTCCCGAGGCGCGCTTGACGTTCGCAGTGGTCGGCCTGCTGGTGGTGCACAGCCTGACCGCGAGCCTGTTGGCGCTGCTGCTGTGGTATCACGGCATGAAGACGGTGAAGGCCGGAGTGGCCGGGGCGTTCACCGCGCTGCTGCCGGCAACCGCGACGCTTGCGGGCGTCGCGGTTCTCGGCGAGGCGTTCACCGGCTCGGATGCGGTGGGGTTGGCGGTTTTGCTGGCCTCGATCCTGCTGATCGTGCTGCCGAACCGCGCCCCACCGTTCGAGGTTCAGCGGCGGCTGCGGCGGTGGAGCAGGTAGGCGGTCGCGTAGCCGGCGAGCGCGGTGCCGAGCAAAGCGAGGATCGGCTGTTCCTTGACCATCGTGGTGCAGCGGCCGAGCATCGATTCATCGACGTAGGAGTTACCGGTCGGCTGATAATGCGACTTGGGCTGGCTGAAAGCCTCGCTCGCCGCTCCGGCTGCGTGGCCCACGGCTTCCTTGGCTGACTCTGCGGCGTCGCTGACCGCGTCTTTCGCCGAGCCGTAGAGCTTCTGGGCTTTGCCGGCGAGCTGGTCGGTCTTGCCTTCGGCCTGAAGCGATTCATCGCCGGTCAGGCCGCCGATCCCGTCCTTGATCTTGCCGCCGATATCCTTGGCGGTGCCTTTGATTTCGTCTTCATCCATGAGTGAGGTCCTCGATCTGCTGGGCCGGAAATGGCGCGTCGTGCAGATGGTCCGCGCCCCGGATGGAAACAAGCGGATCGGCCATTACGTTGCAGAACCATAATGATACGATTCGTAAAGACCTTCGCTCACATGGCTGTCATTTATTATCTTTCCCTCGGGATTAAAAATGCGTTAACGTCGAGGGATAAACAAATACAGGGGTCTTGTTGATGGCTGAAGGTGCTGGAATCAAATTGAAACGCGATGCCGGCGTGATCGGGCTGTTGTTTGCCAGCCTCGGCGGGATCATCGGGTCGGGGTGGCTGCTCGGGCCGCTCACGGCGGCAAAGATCGCCGGGCCTTCCGCGATCATTGCCTGGATGATCGGCGGCGTCGCCGTGTTGCTGCTGTCCTTCGTGTACGCCGAACTCGCCACCGCGTTTCCGCGTGCGGGCGCGGTGATCGCGTTTCCCAAACTTTCCCATGGCAGCCTGATGGCGACGATTTTGAGTTTCGTCGTGTTTCTCGGCTATGCCTCGGTGGCACCGGCGGAAGCCTCTGCGGTGATCACCTACGCCAGCAACTATATCAGCGGTCTGGTGGACAAGGCCGGAGTGCTGACGACCGAAGGCTTCATCGTATCGGCGGCGCTGCTTGCGATTTTCGCGGTGGTGAACATGCTGGCGATCAAGACCGTGCTGGCGATCAACAGCGCGCTGACCTGGTGGAAACTGGCGATTCCGGTCCTGACCATCCTTGTGTTCCTGCTGTTCGGCTTCCACGGCTCCAATTTCAGCGCGCAGGGTTTCGCGCCGGCCGGTGCCTCGGGCATTTTCTCGGCGGTGGCCACCTCGGGCATCGTGTTCTCGTATCTCGGGTTTCGCCAGGCGGTGGAACTCGCGGGGGAATCGAACAATCCGAAGCGCAACCTGCCGATCGCGATCATCGGGTCGGTGATGATCGGGCTGGTCATTTATGTCGGCCTGCAGGTCTCGTTCATCGGGGCGCTCAACCCGTCCGATATCGCCAAGGGCTGGGGCCATGTGAACTTCAAGGGCGCGTTCGGGCCGTTCGCCGGGCTCGCCTCGCTGATCGGCATGGGGTGGCTCGCCGTGCTGCTCTACATTGATGCGTTCATTTCGCCTTCGGGCACCGGCATCATCTATTTCACCACGACCTCGCGGGTGCTCTACGCCACCGGCAAGGAAGGGCTGATCGGCGGTGACACTTTTGCCAAACTCTCCGTGGCGGGCGTACCGATCGTGGGGGTGGCGGTGACCTTTCTGGTCGGCCTGCTGTTCCTGGTGCCGTTTCCCTCATGGCAGGGGATCGTGACGTTCATTTCCTCGGCCACGGTGCTGTCCTACGGCACCGGACCGGTGGTGATGATGACGTTGCGCAAGACCATGCCGCCGTCGCGTTACAAACGCCCCTATCTGCTCGCGGGGGGCAACATTATCGGCTCGCTCGCCTTCATCATCTCGAACTTCATCATCTTCTGGAGCGGGACCGCGACCGATACCTTCCTGTTCGAACTCATCCTGGCCTTCACCGTGGTCTACCTTGTGTACGAGGCCGCCGCCGGGGTCGGGATCGCCAACCTGCACTGGCGCGGTGCATGGTGGCTCGCACCCTACTTTTTCGGCCTCTGGCTGATCACCGCGCTGGGGCCGAAGGCTCTCACCGGCGGCTCCGGCGTGCTGGGACAGGTGACGGCCTCGATCATTCTGATCGTGTTCAGCATCGTCATCCTGTTGATCGCAACCAATTCGGGCATTCTCGATCCCGAGGAAGCGAAGGCGACCATTCTCGCCGGCGAACCGGAGCTTTACGCGGCGGACTGACGATCCGCCTCGGCATCGGTTGAGTACGCGCAGACGGGCAGGGTCATTCCCTGCCCGTTTTGCGTGAGACAGGGTTGCCGGATCGGGCAGGCCGACCATGTCGGTCGGCATGGACCTGCCCGCCGCTCCGACCGATCCTGCTGTCTTCATCGAACATGCGTTGCGCCGCCTCGAAACCGGGGTGACCGACCGGCGGAGCCCGTTCCATGTCATCGGGCTGTCGAGCATCGCCCCAACGGGGTTGCCGCGCGCACGATCGGTGGTGCTGCGTGACTGCGCACCGGGTGAAATCAGGTTCCATACCGATCGGCGCTCGGCGAAATGCACCGAACTCGCGGCCGATCCGCGCGCGGCGATGCTGGCTTATGCTGCGGTGGATCGCCTGCAGATCCGGGCCGAAGGGCTGGTGACGCTGCACACCGGCAACGCGGTCGCCGAGGCCGCGTGGCAGAATCTGGGCCCGTCCGGACGAGAGATTTATCGCAGTGCCGCCGTGCCCGGCGCGGCAGTGGCGGCGGATCGGGCGGATCGCCTCGCGGAGGCGGCGGCGATCATTCACTTCACCGTTGCGGTCATGCGGTTCAACACCGTCGATGTGCTGTCACTCCGGTCGGGCGGGCATCAGCGGGCAAGTTGCCGCTTCGATGCGGCCGGGCGCGTGACGGAGGCCGTTTTCATCACGGCCTGAGCGTAGCCATTATGGTTCGAAGATCTTGCCCGGGTTCATGATCGCGGCGGGATCGATGGCGGCTTTGATCCGCAGCATCACGTCGCGTTCCACCTCGCCGCGCCAGGCGGCGAAGGCATGGCGCTTGAGCAGGCCGATGCCGTGCTCGGCGGAAAAACTGCCGCCGAGATCCGCGATGATCACATTGACGCGTTCCATCAACACATCCCCCTGCGCCTCGAACCCGGCAGGGTCGGCACCTTCGGGCTGGATGACGTTGAGATGGATGTTGCCGTCGCCGATATGGCCGAATGCGGCCATGCGGGCGTCGGGGTAGTGCTGCGCCAGCATGTCGGCGGCACGCGCGAGCAGGGCAGGGACCGCTGCGACCGGCACCGACACATCGTTTTTGATCGAAGCCCCCACCCGTTTCTGGGCATCCGCCATGTGCTCGCGCAGCGACCAGAAGGCGAGGCGCTGGGCTTCGGAGTTCGCGATCGCGGCATCGTCGAGGCCCCCGGCGTCGAGCGCCTCGCCGAGAACGGTTTCGAGCGTGGCGCCGATATCGCCGGCACGGCGGGTGGTGGCGAGTTCGACCAGGGCATAATGCGCGGCGGTGCGTTCGAGCGGCAGCCGTGCGCCTGGAAGATGGCGCAAAGCGAGGTCGAGCGCGGTGCCGGAAATATATTCGAAAGCGTAGAGCGCGGCTTCGTCTTCGTCGCGAAGGCGGCGATACAGGTCGAGCACGGCCTCGATGCCCGGCAGGCCGCAGAAACAGGCGATCCGGCTGCGCGGCATCGGGGCCAGCCGCAGGACGGCGGCGGTGATAATACCGAGCGTGCCTTCCGCGCCGGCGAACAGATGGCGGAGCGCGTAGCCGGTATTGTCCTTGCGCAGGCGGCGCAGCCCGTTCCAGATCTGCCCGTCCGGCAGCACCACCTCCAGCCCCAATACGAGGTCGCGGGTGTTGCCGAAGCGGAGCGTGTTGTTGCCCCCCGCATTGGTCGAGATCACGCCGCCGATCTGGGCCGAGCCTTCGGCACTGATCGAGAGCGGCAGGAACGCGCCTGCCGCTTCCGCCGCGAGCTGCGCGGCGCGGAGTGTGACCCCCGCTTCGATCTCCAGGGTCAGACCGGCACGATCGATCGTGCGGATCGCATTCATCCGGGCGAGGGAGAGCACGATCTGGCTGTCTGCCGCACCGGGCACCGCGCCTCCCACCATCGAGGTGTTACCGCCCTGCGGCACGATGGCGACGCCCGATGCAGCGCAGAGGCGCACGGCGGCAGCGACCCCGGCGGTGTCGGCGGGCCGGACCACGGCACGGGGGCGATGATCGAACAGGCCGCGCCAGTCCGTGCCGTAGGGCGCAATATCGCCAGCCTCGTCGAGCACGCCGCCATGCCCGAGAATCGCCCGCAACTGATCGACCAGCTCATCCATGGACCGGTTATATCGGGCCGCTGCCGCGATCGAAAGGGTGGATATTTTCATAGTTCGGAACCGGTTTCCGAATTGACAAAGGGTGGCCGCTCCGTACTCTGCGCCGATGACCACGCCGATCTCCGACCTCCCGACCAGCATTGCCAAGGCCTTCGCTCTGTTGCGCACGGTCAGCGTGAGCGAACCGCCCAGCAATTTTTCGGTCCTGCTGGAACGGACCGGCCTGCCCAAAGCCAGCCTGCACCGGCTGCTTCAGGAACTGATCACCGCCGGGCTGATCCGCACCGCGCCGGATCGCACCTATCGCCCCGCGCTCGGGCTGCTCGAACTTGCGTACCGGGCGTGGGAATCGATCGACCTCAAGGCAGTCGCGTCGCGCCATGTCGATACGCTCTGGCGCAGCACGGACGAGACGGTGCATCTGGCGGTGCGCGACGGGCATGAAATCATTTACATCGACAAGCGCGAGAGCCAGAAAACCCTGCGTCTGTTTTCCTCGGTCGGCCGGCGGGGGCCATTGCACTGCACCGGGGTCGGCAAGGCGATCCTCGCGCATCTGCCGCAGCCCGAACGCGATGCGATCATCGATGCGATTCCGCTGACCGGTCACACGCCCCATACCATCACCTCGCGCCATCTGCTGCGCGCGGCCTTCGATGAAATTCGCGGCCAGGGCCTCGCTTTCGATCGCGAGGAGCACGAGGTGGGCATCATCTGCGTCGCCGCGCCGATTGTCGACCGCAACAACTACCCCTTCGCGAGCCTCAGCGTCACCGCCCCGGCGATGAGGATGGACGGCACCCGCCTCGCGGTCCTGGCCCCCGAGGTCAAGCGCGCCGCCGCGCAGATTTCAGCCGACGCGATCGCCTCGAACTGCACGCTCTGATCGCGGGGGTTCGGGCTCACCCGTCAAACGAGAGCGCATGAGGGTTTGCCAGATCGGGGCCGGGCGCCGCCGTTCGGGCAAGCGGGGTGGTTCGGGTCATCGGGTCACCTCAGGATTGTGGTGTGGTGAAATCGCACACCCGGTCGCACAGCCAGTTCCGATCGGAGGCGAGGGTCGCGATGCGTTTGGCGGCTTCCGGCATCGTGACCCCCTCGCGCCGCCAGCCTTCCCGGAGCGTGCCGATCTCGGCGACGCGCCCGGCCCATTCCGGCCCGTAGCGCAGTTCGAGATTCCGCCGGATCACCCCCGCGAGGCCGGGGGCGCGGCCATTGGTGGAAATGGTCAGCAGCAGGTCGCCGCGCCGCACTTCGGCCACCGAATGGAAATCGCACAGTGGCGGAACATCCTCGACATTGACCAGCAGGTGCCGCGCGCGGGCGGCGGCGGCCAGCGCCTCGGCGCGGTCGCGCGGCAGATCCACGATCCACAGCACATGCAGGGCGGCGAGATCATCGGGTCCGGGCATGGCGCGGCGCAACGCGGCACCGGCTTCAACGATGGCCTCGTCCTCCGGCGCATCGGAAAACAGCAGCGCATCGGCGGCCCCGGCAGCCCGCAGGGCGCGAAACCGGCGCAGCGCCAGAGGGCCGTTACCGGCAACCGCGAGACGGGCAAAACGAGGATCGAGCGCAATCGGGATCATGTCATCTCCTGGGCAAGACATAGCGGGACAGGCGGGCGTATGAAATCCCACTCTGCCTGCCACCATACCGGAAATCGTCGGCGCCTGGCGGATGAGCGGGGATTTCGTTACCAAACGTATCGTCGCGCTTCGCGATGGAGCGGATGAAGGCGAGCCCGCCGCCGATTTGACAGCACACGGCGCGGCTCGAATAAAGCAGAGCCCTTCGCGATCCGACCGAGGTGAACCTTCATGGCCCCGAACCCCCAAACCCGCCGCCTTGCCGGCCAACGCGCCCTCGTCACCGGGGGCGCCACCGGTATCGGGCGCGCCATCGCCGAACGGTTCGCGGCGGAGGGAGCGGGTGTGACCATCACCCACCTCCCGGATGATGGGGATGCCGCCGCCGTGCTCGCCGCGCTGCGGGCGATCAATCCGGAAGGGGCGCATGCGGCGGAGCCCGCCGATGTCAGCGATCACGCGGCGATGGACGCGGTGGTGGCGCGGGCGATCGCCCTGACCGGGCGGCTCGATACTCTGGTCAACAACGCCGGCATCCAATACGAGCAACCGGGCGAGCAGTTCGATCCGGAGCGCTTCGCCCGGGTCATCGCGGTCAATCTCACCGCCGTCGCGCACCTGTCCGCCCGCGTGCTCGCCCATATGGCCGAACATCGCCGTGGGACGATCGTGAATATCAGCAGCGTGCACCAGACCGTGCCGAAACCGGGATTTCTCGCCTACTCGGCCAGCAAAGGCGCGATCGGCAACATCACCCGCACCCTGGCGCTCGAATTCGCGGGGCGCGGCATCCGGGTCAATGCGGTGGCACCGGGGGCGACCATCACGCCGATGAACGCCTCCTGGACCGACGATGCCGAACGCCGCCACGTCGTTGAAAGCCATATTCCGATGGGCCGCGCCGCCGAAGCCGCGGAAATCGCCGCCGTGGCCGCGTTTCTGGCATCGGACGATGCCAGCTACGTCACCGGCCAGACATTATATGTGTGCGGCGGATTGTCGCTGCATACCGAGTTTGCACGGAACTGGACGACATAGGGAAGACCAGGGCTTCTTTTTTGTAGCAAAGAAGCAAAGACGTTTTTTGAAGGTGAGGCGGGGCTATGAGTGACTACGAGCTTGTGATTGCCGGCGGCACGGTGGTGACCGGAGACGGGCAGTTTCGCGGCTATATCGGTATCGACGCCGGGATGATCGCGGCAGTCGGCACCGGCTTGCGGGGGGTTGCCACGATCGATGCTTCGGGCCTGCTGGTGATGCCGGGCGGGGTCGATACCCATTGCCATGTCGAGCAGTTGCGAAGCGATGGCACGACGGATGAAGAGAGTTTCGTCACGGCCAGCACCTCGGCCTTCGTCGGCGGCACGACGACCGCGATCACTTTCTCGGCCCAGTTCAAGGGACGCCCGATCGGCCCAAGTCTGGCGGACTATCGCGCCCGCGCCGCGCACGCGATGATGGATTACAGCTTCCACCAGATCATCACCGACCCGACCGACGAGGTGATCCGCGATGAAATCCCCGCCCTGGTCGCCGAGGGGATTCGCAGCCTCAAAGTGTTTCTCACCTACGATCCGCTGCACGTGGACGATCGCGGGTTCCTGCGCATTCTGGCGGCGGCGCGGCGGCATGGCGCGTTGGTGACGGTTCATTGCGAGAATTACGCGGCGATCGGGTGGATGACCGAGGCGCTCCTTGCGGCGGGCTTGACCGCGCCGAAATATCATGCTTGGTCGCGGCCCGTGATGGTCGAGCGCGAGGCGACCTACCGCGCCATCGCCCTGGCCGAACTGGTTGACCAGCCGATCCAGATTTTCCATGTCTCGTGCAGCGAAGTCGCCGAGGAAATCGCCCGGGCCCAGGCGCGCGGCGTCAAGGTCTGGGCGGAAACCTGCCCGCAATATCTCACCCTCACCGAAAGCGACATGGATCGTCCGGGATTCGAGGGTGCGAAATTCATGTGCAGCCCGGCCCCGCGCGGTGCCGATGCCGCCGAGGGTCTGTGGGCGCAGATCCGGCGGGGCACGATCGACGTGGTCTCCTCCGATCACAGCGGTTACGGGTTCGAGGGAACCCGCGGCAAACGGATCGCGGGCGCCGAGGCGTCGTTCCGCGATATCCCCAACGGCGTGCCCGGCGTGGGCGCGCGGATGATGCTGATGTTCAGCGAAGGCGTGGCCACCGGCCGGATCACCGCATCGGAGTTCGTGCGCGTGACCGCGACCAACCCGGCCCGGCTGTTCGGCCTGACCGGGAAAGGACGGCTGGAACCGGGTGCTGATGCCGACATCGTTTTGTGGGATGCAGAGCGCCGCTCGATCATCACCAACGCAGCGATGCAGCACGCGATCGACTATACCCCCTACGAGGGCCGCGCCGTAACCGGTATGCCGGTAATGACCCTGCGGCGCGGCGTCGTGGTGATGCGCGACGGCGTGGTCACCGCGGAACCCGGCACCGGGCGCTTCATCCCGCGCGGCCCGTATGACCTGATCGAACCGAGCGGGCGTGTGGCCAACGGGTTCGAGGCGGCTTTGTTTGCGTGAGGAAGGAATCGCTTCTTTTTTGTAAAAAAGAAGCAAAAAACTTCCACGAATTGACGCAACTGCGTTTTCGACAGCTACAGTCCAGTTGCAGAAAGTTTTTTTGCTTCTTTTTTTGCAAAAAAAGAAGTGCTTGCTTTTACCTGACTTCGCCCATCATCAGTAAAGTATCCTGGCGACCCGCCCGCCGGATGATCGATCAGGCGGCGGCGCGGCGTGACAGGGCGACGTAGAGGGAAGCCGCGATAATGCCGCCGATGAACAGCGAGAAGGTTTTGAGTTCGCCGGGGATGAAACCGGTGGCGATGGCGATCATGCTCGCGACGATCACGCTTTTGACCGCCGCCGGATTGAAGCCGTTGGCATACCAGTAAGGGTCGCCCGGCCGGTCGCTGAACAAGGCGGGGACGTTGATTTTCTGGGCTTTCACCAGATAGAAATCGGCAAGGATGATGCCGTAGAGCGGCCCGATCGCGGCGGCGAGGAGGTCGACCGTGTAGTGGATCGCGGCGGGGTTGTTGAACAGGTTCCAGGGCATCAGGAACACCGAGCCGATCGCGGCGATCATGCCGCCCATCCGGAAGCTGATCCGGTGCGGGGCGCAGTTCGAGAAATCGAAGGCGGGCGAGACGAAGTTGGCCACGATATTGATGCCGACCGTGGCGGTGACGAAGGTGAACGCGCCGAGCAGGGCGGCGGTGGTGTTGCCGATCTTGCCGACGGTCGTGACCGGATCGGTGATCATGTGGCCGAACACCGGGATGGTGCCGGAGACCACCACGACCGTGACGATCGAGAACAGCAGGAAGTTGACCGGCAGGCCCCAGAAATTGCCTTTGCGGACATCCTCATTGGTCCGGCAGTAGCGGGCGAAATCGGCGAAGTTGAGGGTGGGGCCGGCGAAATATCCGGCCACGAGGGCGATCGCCAGGACCATCTGCCAGAGCACCGCTGGGCCGTGCAGGGCGGTGGATGACAGGTTGAAGCTGATGTGATCGATCCCGGCGCGGGCCACGATCCATGCGGCGAGGGCGAGCATCACGGCATAGACCGCCGGGCCCGCCCAGTCGATGAAGCGCTTGATGCTCTCCATCCCCTGCCAGAACACGACGGCCTGCAACGCCCAGACCACCAGAAAGCTGATCCAGCCGAGTTCGGACAGGCCGAGGAACGAGGTTTTTTCGAGGGCAGAGCTGGCGGGGATGAATTTGAGGATCAGGATGTTGAGCGCGCCGGAGGCGAGGTAGGTCTGGATACCGTACCAGACCACGGCGATCAGCCCCCGAATGACCGCAGCGATATTGGCGCCGAACACGCCGAACGAGACCCGCGCGACCACGGCATACGGCACCCCGGCCTGCTGGCCCATCTTGCCGAGCAGATTGGCGAAAACCTGCACGATCGAAATGCCCGCGAGCAGGCTGATCAGCACTTCCCACCCGGTCAGGCCGGAGGCGAACAGGCTCGCCGCGAAGACGTAACCACCGACGCTGTGGACATCGGCCATCCAGAACGCGAAAATATTGTACCACGTCCAGTTCTGGGTGCGGCCGATTGCCGCGTCCGTCCCGATCCGCGCCAGGGGAGCGAGATCGTCATTGTACAACCGGTCCGAGAGCGGTTCGGCGAGCGGGGTGGCGATCGTGAAGTCACTCATAACGGGCTCCCTTGGGGTCGGGTGGGGATCGTGGGATCGGGGCGCCGTCGTGCTATTGTTTCCTTAACTTCTTGTCCCCATAGTCCATGGGATCATGCATATCTGTCAACAAAAAATTTCAGGATTGTGAACAATATCGCCCCGATTACGGAAGGGCTCGCCCCCACCGGCCCAACGCCGCTGCGGGCGATGACCGGGCTGACCGCGCCGGAAACTCTTGTTTTCAAAGCGATTCACGCCGCAATCGTCGAACAGCGCCTGCTGCCCGGTACCCGGTTGACCGAGGAGGAACTCGCCGCGATCTATGCCACCAGCCGGATGCGGATCCGCCGGGTTCTGCTCGCGCTGGCGCATGAGGGGGTGATCGCCCTGCCACCCGGGCGGGGCGCGCAGGTGGCGTGCCCGACCGCCGAAGAGGCCCGGGCGGTGTTCGAGGCGCGGCGGCTGATCGAGGCCGGGTTGATCGCATCGCGGACCATTGCACTCGATGAAGGCGTGGTTCACCGTCTGCGAGCCTGCCGCGCGGCGGAGACGGCGGCGGCCCGCGCGCATGACCGGGGGGCGATGATCGGCCAGTCCGGTGCGTTCCACATCGAACTCGCCCGGGGCCTGGGCAACCCGGTAATGGCCGACATCATTGCCAATCTGGTCGCTCGCTCCTCGCTGATCATCGCCCTGTTCCAGCGGGACGGCGCGGTGTGCTGCCGGGCCGACGATCACGATCGCCTGATCGAGACCTTGTCGGGGCCGCGTCCGGCGGCGGCGGCGGCGATGATGCGCGCCCATCTGGCCTCGATCGAGGCCGGTCTGGAAATGGCGACCAAGCCTGCACCCGGCGGCGATCTGCGGACGATTCTCGGTGGGCGGCGCGGGGCCGATCCGGTCAGGGACGCATGAACGACAGATCGTGGGTCCGGGGCGCGCCCGACCGCGCGTGAACGGCAAGTTGTCCCGCCAGGCGGTGGA
>JAQTXO010000459.1 GCA_028688765.1 Acidiphilium sp.
ACTGAATTATCCGGTCACTGTCGAGGAGTTCTCGAGCCGGCGCGGCTCAGGTGGTGCGGGAGCCTGGAGCGGCGGCGACGGCGCAATCCGCCGTCTGCGCTTTCATGCCCCGATGACGGCGATGATCGTTGCCTCCCGCCGCGAGGTGGCCCCGTTCGGTCTCGATGGCGGAGATGACGGTGCGGTCGGCCGGCAATGGATCGAACGTGCCGATGGAACCCGTGAAATCCTCCCCGGCAGAGCGGAGACTTCCATCGCTCCGGGGGACATATTCGGCATCGCAACTCCGGGCGGTGGAGGCTACGGCCGTCGCAGCTGAACAACAAAATCCGGCATCGTGGCATTGCAAGGTTTTGCGAAACGCTCAGGCGCGACAGCGACGCGATCAGGAACGCCATCACCGAACCGTGGCGCAACGGCCAAACCGAAGGCCAGATCGACCGTTTGAAGGTGCTGAAGCGGCCAATGTGTGGCCGGGAAAGCACCGGATTATTGCGAATTCGAATGATGCCGTTATCAAACCTCCTTCTACGTCAATTTCGCCGCAGAGCCTCCTTTTTTCCAGACGGAAGTCCTGGTCTCCCGTTCTCTTCTCTCGCCCACGATCCGCGCCAGAGCGGCATCGGTCGCGGGTTCGGACCAGCGGGTGCGGATCAGGTCGAGGCCGGCGGTGGCGGTGCGGCGGTGGGCCTGGGGGTTGTCGCAGAGGGCGAGGATGGCGGTGGTGAGGCTTTCGTTATCGGAGGCGATGCAGGGGGCGAGGGTTGCGGGCCAGTCGAGGCCTTCGATGGCGGTGGGGGTGGCGATGCAGGGGACACCGGCGGCGAGGCTTTCGAGGATTTTGCCTTTGACGCCGGCGCCGAAGGTCATCGGGGCGATGGTGAGGGTGAGGCTGGCGAGGAAGGCGGGGAGGTCGTCGATTTTGCCGCAGATGGTGACGCGTTCGGACCGGTAGTCGCGCAGGGCGGCGGGCATGGCGGAGCCGGCGATGAGGCATTCGATGTCGGGGTCGGCTGCGCGCAGGAGGGGCATGATGTGGTGGATCAGGCGGTGGGCGGCGTCGAGATTGGGGGCGTGGCCGAAATGGCCGATGAAGCCGAGGCGGTTGCGCGGGGTGCGGCGGCGGGGTTTGGCCGCTTCGATCGCCCAGGGGACGATGTGGATTTTTTCGGCGGGGAGATGGCGGCGGAGCAGCGCGGCTTCGGCGTGGGAATGGGTGATGACGGCATCGGCGGCGGCGGCGAGGGCGAATTCGGTGTCGCGGACCTTGCGGGCGCGGGCGATGAGGCTGGCTTCGCGCTCGACGAAGCCGCGACGGGCGAGGCGGATGTGGTGGAGGTCGGCCACGCTGTAGACGATGCGGGCGCGGGGCTGGTGGAGGCGGACCAGGGGCATGTAGGCCGCGGCGGCATCGAGCCGGTGGAGGTAGACGAGGTCGAAGGCGTTGGCTTCGCGGCGGAGCAGGGTTTCGACGGTGGGGGTGATCGGGGTGGCGTGGAAGTCGATTGCGGGTGGGGCCAAGGTCGGGACAAGCGTTGGGGGGGCTGAGGCGTCGGCGGCGATGAGGCTGACGGCGAAGCCGAGGCGGGTGAGAGCGGCGGCGTGGGAGAGGATGGCGTTGGACCCGGCATCGCGGCCGATGGCGGGCATGGTGGTGTCGATGATGAGGGCGCGGCGGGACGGGGATTGTGCGTTGGAGAGGGTTTCGGGGCGGCGGGCGGCGAGGCGGTCGATCTGGCGGGCGAGGGTGGCGATGGCGGTGTCGATTGCCTCGGTGGTGGCGAGGCCGTCGAGCAGGGATTGGAGCAGGGAGGCTTCGTGGGCGTCGAACGCATGAGCGGGGGCGATCAGGGCGGGGGAGCCGGGGAGTTCGGCGCCGTCGCGTTCGCGCACCACGCGGATGAGGTGCTGACCGAGGCCGGGCAGGCCGGATTCGAGGCGGATGTCGAACCCGTGATGGCCGGTGCCGATGCCGCTGGCGGCGAGATCGGGGCGGGGGACGTTGGCGATGATGCGGTCGAGCAGGGTATCGTTGTCGATGACGAGGAGGGCGACCGGCTGGTTGGGGAGGCGGTCGTCCTGCGCCCAGCCGGTGAGGCGGGTGCGGGTGGCGAGGTCGAGCCGTCCGCGCAGCATGGGTCAGGCGGCGCGGAGGTTGGCGGTGTGGGGGATGGCCGGGTTGGGGAGGATGGCGTGGTCGGCGATGCGGCGGAAGGTGAGGTCGGCGAGGCGCGTGCCGGGCGGGACCGGGATGCGGAAGCCGCAGCGGCCGCTGCCGTGGCCGGCATCCTCGACATCGGGGCGGTGGATGGTGGCGAGGACGCGATGGATGACGCGGCCATGCTTGAGGAGTTCGAAGCAGACCGGGACGCCGGGGTGGTCGGGGGCGGTGGCCCACCCGACGGCCCATGATTGCGGCGTGGGGCCAAGGTCTTCGGTTTCGATGCGTTCGAGCCAGCCGTGGAGCGGGCCGTGATCGGCGGGGGGTGGGGCGATGCCGGCGAGGGCGGCGAGGCGGGCGCGGATGGCGTGCAGGACGGGGCCGGAGGCGATGCGGGTGGTGATGTAGGCGGCGGGTTCGGGTGGGGTGGCCCCGTAGCGGGATTCGTAGTCTGCCAGATTGTGGAACATGGCGCGGTTGTTGTCATCGACATAGGTTTCGGAGGCGGCGCCTTCGGCGAAGATGACGCTGTGGCGGGCGAGTTCGACGTGGATGTAGTCGATCCGGGTTTCGGCGGGTTCCTGGACGATCGAGACGCCGTTGATCAGGGCGGCGGCGGGGATCAGCACGCCGTCGATCAGCATGGCGTGGGCCGGGCTGACGCGCAGGGTGCGGCGGGGGCGGCCGTTGCCAAGCGAGAGCGGGGCGAAGCGGATGGGCAGGAGATGGGTTTTTCCGGCGGCGAAGCGTTCGGAATAGGACCGTCTGCCCAACCATTTGACCGGTTGGGCGGTGCCGTCCGCCGTGAGGACGAGATCGCCGATTGCGAGGGATTCGACGCTGGTTTCGCCGGACGGCGTCGCGATGCGGGTGCCGGAATGGTAGCAGGCGACGGTGATGTCGGTGCCGCCGGACCCGTCCGAGGTGATGCTGAACAGGCTGGAGGTGAAGGTGCCGGTGGCGAGGGTGATGTCGGTGAGGTCGATGTTGGTCGCGGATTCGAGGCTGAGCGTGCCGCCAGTGGTGCCGGGATTCTGGGTCCACACCGCGCTGGTGGCGCCGGAGATGCCTTGCAGGTCGATCGTGTCGGTCGGGGCGAAATTGGAG
>JAQTXO010000029.1 GCA_028688765.1 Acidiphilium sp.
CGCCGAGCGCGAACAAAGCCAAGGCAGCGGGATGGGGCGATAGGATAGTCATCCAGATCTTCAGCTATCTCAGAACCGCGCAGGTGCTGCCGGTGCCCCATGCGCTGCGTTCCCGCCGGCTTCGAGCGAGCCGCCAACGACCGTCAGCATGATCTTGTGCCTTTGCAGATATGCGGGCCTTTATCGTTGCCGGAGCCTCTTGAGCGTTTCCGGATCTTCTGCCCCGGCAAAGAACTGGTTGAGCGCGTCCGTGAAAACCGGCTCGCCTTCTGCGATCGCCGAGAAAAGCGTCATACAAGAGCGGAATTTTACCGCATCAAGCTCCCCGAATATCTCGGCAGCGGATTTATCCCGGTGGGCAAGAACCAGTTCGGTACAATCCACAAGGTACTTGCCGAGACTGGGATGGGCGAGATAGGCGCGCGCTTCCGCGGCACCGGAAAGAGCATAGGTTTGGGACATTTGGCTCAGGCCGAGGCCCGCGATCTGCGGGAAGATGTACCAAATCCAGTGCGTGCGCTTAGCGCCCGCAGCAAGTTCTTTGCGAACGTTATCCATAACCGGCGCCTGGGCGACCACGAAACGCCGGAGGTGAAACGGATCGGCCATGTTACCACACATAGGGCTTCCAGCCGATTGATCCAATCTTTCCGCATTGCCAGATCGGGGCGGGCGGGTTGATCCGGGCACCAAGTGGAGATCCTAGCAGCCGCGACGTCCGTGGTGGGAGATCCGGCTTTCAGGTTTTTGGTGGCCAATCATATCAGGCGAGCAGGGGGAGAGGACGATTCCCCTATACGATACGTTGGCAGTATCGCTTCGGTCTCGAAAGGGAAGCACGGAGCGAACCACAATCTATGGATACAATCTTAGATTCTTCCCCTGATCAAAGAGTCTAAAGAACCTGGGTGCCGGGCGTAGCCCGGCATCCAAATTATAACGTTCCATCTGAAATGGGCCTCTCCGGCAGGCGGCCTCGACCGTAATATGTATCGATATCCCGCCCGTAAGTGCCTGTGGACCAATCAGGGGAGGCGGAGGACGTATAAGAGGGGCCACCCTGAAGACTCTCTTTGCTCAACTCGACGATATAGCTGCCGTTGGCCGGGTCATACTTCAGCACATGCCACGGCAGCGGATGATAACTTTCACCCATGCCCAGAAATCCGCCGAACGACATAATGGCGTATTCGACGTGGCCGGATCGTTTGTCGATCATAAGATCGTAGATGCTACCAAGCGACTCACCGGCAGGGTTTCGAACGCTAGTCCCATTTACCTTGCTTGCAGCAATCAAGTTTCTTGTCTCGTTTGCTGATATATCGCCGGTTCGACCGGTTGTGGTATCATATCCGCTCATTTCAGCATCCTTTTCATTACCTATGGGTTCAGTTCAGCGTGTACGCGTGCCTGATCGCGCTCCCGCCAAATAAGAGTCGCCGAAGCCGCCCTTGAAGGCATGCAACGGCCAGTTGCAACGGGGCCGCCGAGAGAGACATCGACCGATTTAATTCAAGGTTTTCCAGCTGACCTGGAACTTTTCTGGTGGGCTTCGGTCGAATGTTTGTGGGCGGTGGCCGAATGTCCATGAGCCTCGGTCGAATGTTCGTGAGCCCTTTGGTGATCGCCATTATCATGGTGTTCAGCGGCGGTATGATGCGATTTTGCTGCGGCTTCGTGGGCTTTGGCCGCGTCTCTGTGGGCGGAACTTGACATAGCATGGTTTCCTCATGTTGAACCACTCTTCGATCTGGTGGTTTTTCAGGTATTGGGCGACAAGCCCCCGGTTTCAAGCGGCTAAGTATTTGTACTGACTGCCGAAACGATTTGAACCCGCTACTATTGCGGAATCGAAAATTCCCAGGCCAAGTCATTTAAATTATCAATAAGTAATTGCGGGAGAGGAAAGATAGAAAACCTGGCCATCATCCTGCAATGTTCCTTGCCTATCCGGTTGTCACATCGGCCTACTACCCGTAGTATGTGGGCATGGTCGACCTTGACGCCCATTTCGACATTCATCCTCGCGCCGATCTTGGCTTCCCGCAGTCCCTGCCAGACTTTCAGCGGCTCTTCCCCGATGATGCGGCGTGCGCCGCCTATCTGGAGAAGTTGCGCTGGCCGGACGGTTTCGTTTGTGCAAAATGCGGGACGCTCTCTGCCCCGGTCCGGGTTGCTAAGCGACCGGGCGTGCTCCGCTGCGGCGCTTGCCGTCACGACACGGGCCTGACGGCGGGCACGGTGATGGGACTCTCGCACACCCCGCTGAGCGTATGGTTCTTGGCGGCGTACCTGATGACCAGCCAGACGACTGGTGTGTCCGCCGTACAGTTCCAGCGCCAGCTTGGTCTGAAGCGCTACGAGACCGCCTTTCAGATCCTGCACAAGCTGCGCGCCGGGATGGTTGGCCCCAACCGGGACCGCATCGGCGGGGCGCCCAGCACCCATGTCGAGGTTGACGAAACATGGATCGGCGGGCGGACGCGCGGGGAAGGCCGGGGTGTCCCTCACAAGGTTCCAGTCGCCTGCGCCGTCGAGGTCCGCCACCGCAAGCCTGGCACCGCTCAGGACAAAAGGAAGGACGGCCGCTATGCCGGACGGGTCCGCCTGGCTGTGGTGCCCGACCGCACGACCCAATCGCTGTGCGGCTTTGTCGAGAGCACGGTGGCGACAGGGACACTGGTCGTCACCGATGACTGGAGCGCCTACGCCAGCCTTCGCAAACGGGGCTACGACCACCATGCCGTCGCCGAGGGCGGTGATCCGGACGAAGCCGAAGCCTTCCTGCCCATCACCCACCTCGTCTTTGCCAACCTGAAGACATGGCTGATCGGGGTCCATCACGGGGTGAGCCATCAACATCTGCAAGCCTACCTCAACGAATTCGTCTTCCGCTTCAACCGGCAGTACTATCCCTTCAACGCTTTCCGCTCCCTGCTCGCGATCGCCGGCGACGCCACCAGCCCCACCTACGACGAGCTATATTCCGGCAAGTGGGAGCACCCCACATTTAGTGGGTCGATGTGACAACCGGATAGGCAAGTTTTAATCATCATCATCATCGGGCCGCCCATGCCAATAGCCTCCACTGTAGGCAGGCACAGGGTAATAACCACTACCGTATCCGGCATAATAAACACAACCAGAGAGTGACAATCCAAGTAATACCAATATGATAGTTCCAAGAACGGCACGGATAGTTGTTTTCATGTTTAGAAGGCTCATTTTTACTTACTCAATAATCAAGGTGTCCGAACTAGGTAGTTCCTGATTTCCGGTATAACCGCAAAGATGGGGCAGAGTGTCCGTGTTTACGAGGTGCTGGTGTTTATAAATGGGTCGGCACCTAACCGTCGATCTTCGATCAGTCTTCATTTCCTTGATCATCGTCGTCGTCATCCTGATTATGAGCACCCCAATATCCCGGTAGCGGGGATGCGTAATATCCGGGAGGTGGTGCGTAATACGGCGGTGGTGGTGGTGGTGATGGTGCGTAATACGGTGGAGGAGGAGGTGGTGGTGGTGGTGGTGGTGGCGGCGGGGCATAATAAACCGGCGGAGGCGGTGGATAATAGGGCGGAGGTTGCACGAATCCGAACGAGAAGATTGGCCCGCGATCACCGTCATCATCATCCGCATGCGCAAGATTCATGAATCCCAAAGTCACACCGACCAGCATCATCGTAATGACAACCATTTTATTCGCCACGGCAGACCTCATCTGAGATCGAGATTTTTCTACCCGATCATTACCGCCCTACCCGGTACTTTTCTGCGTTGGAATTATGGCGTTTTCAAGCACCAGATTTGTCCTTCCGTTCAGACCAGATCAGGATGCCATATTGGCCTGTGCGGCGCGGCTTTGGGAGCCGTGGCGATCGAGACACCGATCGCCCCGACGGCGAGGCTTGCGAGCAGTTTCAGCTTTGGCCTGCGGGCATTCTATCCTCCTGCGGTGCGGGTGACGGTGGCCTAGGCTTGTTGCCCGGCAGGACGCTCAGCCTGTTGCTGGGGAGGTGGTTGATTGGCGGCGTTGACCTGACGTCCGGAGACTGTTGTGGCCTGCCAGTAGCGATGTGCGGCGGCCAGGACGTGATCGACGCCCTCGATGACTTCCGCGCGCGGGGCCTGGCTTTGGAGCGCGCTGACCAAGCTGGTTTCAGTGGCCCGCAACCCCTGCTTTGCGGCTTCGGCCTTTTCAGGCGACGGGGGCAACTCCCGCCCTTGGGCTTGCGCCTGTTCGATGATTTTCATCGCGCGGCGGTCATATCGCGCTTGCGCCTCGATCCCGTTACGCGCCAGCGCCTCGCCGTCCGGCAGGTCTTTGGTCATGCCGATCTGCACGGCCGCCTTGAGATCGCGCAGCACGGTATCGAAGCGGCCACCATCGATCGCGCGTTGCATCGCCGGTTCGGACAACCCGGCGGCATTCAGGACCGTTGCGGCCGGAGCATCACGGAACAGCTCGCCGATCGCCGCTTTCGCAATCCGCGCCATCTCGACCGGCTCGCGAGGCGGAGCGTCAATCCGCGCCATGTGGCGGGCGTCATCGACCAGGCTGGCGACAAACTCCACCGACTCCCTGGTGGAATTGCCGTTCAGTTCATAGCGGCTTTGATCGAACCACTCAGCCATGCCCAGCTCCTTCAAAGGATGTTCTGAAATTCCTCGTCGAGATCGGCGATGAACGCCGCTTGCTCGTCGATCGTTGCGCGCACCAGCGGCTCACCTTCCGGCAGATCAACGGCGCGGCCGATTCCAATAATCCGGCGGAGATCGGCGCAAACGTCATCGAACCGCCCCGCACCAAACGCATGTTGCAGCCCGGTTGGATCGAGGCCAGCCGCGTGCGCGACCACACCGAACGCGGGATCCAGGATCAGACGATCGAGGGCATATCGTGCGCCCTCGATGGCGTGCCCGCGCATTGCCACCACGTCATCATCGCCAAGATGCGCAATATTGATGCGCGCGAGACAATCGAGGGCTTGCGTGATGGCGTCCAGGGTGGACGCCCCACCAAGATCAAGCCGTGGCTGGGTGAACCATCCAGCCATCACGCCGGCACCCTGGGTTTGGTGGCAAACCTGTTCTCAGCGACACGGCTGACCATTTCCGGGCGGCGGAAATAGATCGCCCGGCCGCAGCGCAGCGGGCGGCCGGATTTGGGGATGATGATCTGTTCGTCATCGCGCATGTCGTGCATGATTTCCTCTGCCCGGATGAGCTGGCGTTTCAGCTCATGATAGGTGAGCGTATTGCCCTTGGAGCGGTGCCCGGCTTCCAGCCCCTTGCCGCTGGTTCCGGTATTCTCGCCCTCGGACCAGGCGAGCACACCGTATTCGCCGATTGTGGCGGCCAGTTCTTCGGCGAGCTGCTTGGTTTTGACGCCGGCGAAGCCGAACCATGAGACAGATTCAAACCATTTCGAGGGGCCTTGCTCGCCGAACAATTCCCGGAGCTGACCGACCGACTGGTAGTAGAGCATCAGGGTGATCCGGTATTTCCGGGCGCAATCGCGGGCGGTTTCGATGATCTTCATCGGCCCCAGCCGGGCGGCCTCATCGAGCAGGAACAGCACGCGCCCCTCGACATGCCCATCCGCCTCATAGACCGCGTTGAGCAGCGCCCCGGTGATCACCCGCCCGATCGCCGGGGTGGCATCGAGCGCCTTGAGCGGGATGTTGATGAACACCGTGGTTTTACCCCCGACCAGATCGGCTGCGGTGAAGGAGGTGCCGGAGACCAGATCGGCATAGGCGGATGTGGACAGCCAGGCGGTATCGGCCGTCGCGTTTTTGTAGATCCCGGAGAATGTCTGTTGCACCACATCCTTGAGGCCGCCGGCCAGATCGCGCGCGAGGCGGCTTTTGGAGTTCTGATGAATATCGGCCAGGGACGCCCGGAGATCATGCTCCGGCATCACCACCCCCGCCCGCAGGGTTTTGAGGGTTTTCAGCTCAGCGGGCATATCCTTGTCCCAGAGGATATGCGCGAGCAGCGCCGTCACCAGCTCCTTGCCGCTCGACTTGAAAAAATCGCTATTGGCATCCGACGAGTTGGGGTTGTCACCGCACACCCAATCGACCACGGCCGCCACGTCGATTTCAGCGAGGGGGGACTCCACATCGATCCAATCGAGGACGTTGAAGCCGACCCCGCTGGCACGCGGGTTCAGCTCATAGACCTTGTGCCCGATCGCCTCACGCGCCGCCCGCAGCATCGGCCCCAGCTCGACCGAGGGATCGAGGACCACCGCCGAGCCGGACCAGTTGAGCAGGGTTGCGACTGCCGTGGTGGATTTATACCCGCCGGAGCCGGCAAACATCAGGGTATGGGATGACCCGACCGTGCCGGGATCGATCAGCAGCGGGGCGCTGCCCCCCTGCCCCCAGGTTGAACGATCGGAGGGAATGAACGCCTGATGCGCCACCTTGTCATCGGAGACGACATAGGCCTCGCCGACGACGATGCCGCCATATTCCGGCGACGGGCCAGGGAAGCGCTTGCGCGCCTCATCCATGGTCATCCAGCGGGCATGACCGTGATTGTCGGTAGGGGCGCGGATCGGTTCATCGACCCGCTTGACCGGATCATGATCGCGCCGGAGCGACCAACCCCGGAACGTCCGGCCCCTCACCATGACGACGATGCCGATCACGAGGACGAAGGCGAGCGAAGGCCCGCCGCTGGCGATCAGCCAGAACCGCACTTGTGGTTTGCCGCCATAGGCGAACAGATAGAGCCACCATTGATAGAACGGGTGGCGGAAGTGAAAGAACAGCCCGGTGCCGAACAGGAAGATCACCGTCGCGAGCACGGTGAACAGGGCGAGGCCGAGCGCCAGGCCGACCAGGAGACGCGCGAGGGCCGGCCCGCCCATCAGCGGAGCAGATCGGCAGCGGTTTCGCCGCGGCGGGCGGCATCAGCGGCAAACCACACCTGATTGATCCGGTAGGTCGTGCCCGAGGTCTCGAACGGGATGATCAGATCGACCGCCGAGGATAGCAGGGTGGCAAGGGTCTGATCGCTGATCCCGCCGCCCTTTGGGGTGCCTTTGACCAGGGCAAACAGCTTTTTGAATGCCTGCCCCGGATCAGCCCCGTGGATCGTGGTGATCGAGCCGGGATGACCGGAAACCACCTCATTCACATAGGTCCATGCCGCGTCATCGCGCAGCTCCTGCAGCAGCACGCGATCGGGGCGCATCCGCAAACTCGCCTGCAAGAGAGATTCGGCATCGACCCGCGCGGTCGAAAGCCCATCTTTCGAGTAGAGCAGCCGGACATGGTTCGGCTGGGGGATCGTCAGTTCCAGCGTGTCCTCGATCGTGATGATCCGCTCATCGAGGGGGATGGCGGAGATCAGGGTTTTGCTCATCGAGGTTTTGCCCGAGCCGGTGGCGCCGCAATTGAGGATGGTCAGGCGGTTGCGTACCGCGACTTCGAGAAAGCGTTGCAGATCGCCGCTATCGAAGGCCGCCAGGGCTTCGGTGAAGTCCCGCCGCTGCCCGCTCGATTTCCAGAGGTTCCAGTCATCGGCTTGGTAGCGTTGCCCGACCGAGGAGAGCGGGGCGACATGCTGCCCCGGCTTGCGGATCGTCAGGCTGATCGTACCGTGCGGCACGACCGGCGGAATGCAGACCTGGAGCCGCTCGCCGCCCGGCAATTCAGTGGCACAGAGCGGCGAGGTCGGGCCGACATCCTGCCGGCGGAGCGCGCCGGCCAGCACGGCGATATCTTCCAGAGAAGCCAGATCGAGAGGCACCTTGTACCGCCCGAAAGCCCCGCGTTGGCGCACCCAGCATTCGCCGGGGCGGTTGATGCACAATTCCTCGGTTGCCGGATCATCGAGCCAAAGCGCGATCGGCGCGAGCAGGAACCGCAGCAGCGGCGCGGCGGGGCTTTCCGCGAGCGCCGGATTATCGAGATGAGTGTCCATCAGACGACTTCCTTTGAGATCATCGATCTGATCGCCACGGCCGGGGGCGCCGGCGGTTCAGGACGATCTGGCTGATTTTGAGGAACCAGAAGAACGCCACCAGAAACGTGCCCCAGCCCAGGATCGGCGGCAAAGCGGGCGGCAAATAGAGATAGGCGGTCAAGCCGGCCACGGCCCACAGCAGCGTCACCAGCACCGCGATTTCGGTCATCTCGCGGGTCATCCGCATAAATTCCATCTGATTGCGCCGCTGTTCCTCGACCGGGATCGGTGGCTTGCCGGTGATGAGGTAGGAAAACCCGTAATCGAGCCAGACGAGGAGGCGCCGGCCCGGCGAAGGTGCTTGCGGACCCCCCTGCCCTCTTTCCCCGTTCACGGGTTCACCAGCGAAAGCTTGTAGACGTGGGAGAAATTCAGATCGCGGGCGACGAAGATCGAGACGTTATCGCCCTGGTTCTTCCTGAGGGTCGGTGGGATATCGATGGTGGATTGCAGGGCGGTATTGGCGATCTGGTTGGTATTGGTGTTGAGCGACTGGAAATAGGTGTTGCCGCTGCCCGATTGCGCGGCGTTCGCGCCGGCTTCGAGCGAGCCGCCGATGAGCGTGAGCATGATCGCCGCGCCGAACCTCTGGAAGAAATGATTATCGACCGCACCGGAGACGCCGGACCGGCCGAGCGGCCCGGCGGCCGGGGAGCCGAGATTGACGACGACATTTTGCGGCGTGACCGCCCGCGTCCACAGGATGAACAATCGATCCTGTCCCTGGACCAGCCCTTGCCTGATCTGCCCGAGAACCTGGGTGCCGCGATCGAGCAGCGTGACCGCGCCGGTCATCGAGCGCACCGATGTCGGCAGGACGCATTTGACGAAACCGGGCAGGCCGGAATCGATCGCGGTTTGCAGCGTGCAGGGGATGATGGTGCCGGCCGCGATCGTGAAATTCGGATGGGCGATCAACCGGGCATCGACATGATCGAACCGCGAGGCGTGCATTTCATTCGAGAAGGCCGACGCGGACCGCACGGCGGATGCAGGGGTGGCAGACGATGCGCCGGCAGCGGCCGGCGCTGACGATGAGGCCGCCGGCGCACCGCCGGTATAGGCGAAGATCGGCGCCTTGAGCGCTTTCATCGCCGGGCTTTGCTGATGGACGAAGGGCGAGGCGAAGGGCGAGCGTGTGCGGCTCGGAAGCGGCAGAGCCGCCGGCTTGACCGGCGCGGGGGTCGTCTGGACGGTGGAATGGAATTGCAGCCCTCCGCCCGGCGTCACGGACGCGGTTTTTGTGAGTTTGACGTGATGGGACGGCCAATGTGTCAGCGCCACCGCGCCGAGCGCGAGGACGCCGATCGCGAGCAGACCGCCGACCTTCTGGGCGACGCTGAACCGCGAGCCGGTGCCCCCGACCGGGGAGACATCGTGTTCGACCGGAGACCCCCCGGAAACCGGGCCATAGGGCCGCTTGTCGTCATCGGTTACCATCGGAGGTCTCCGTGCGGGCGGGTTTGGCGATCAGGCGTTGCACCGCCGGGCTGATGGTATGGGTGCCTGGTTTCGAGCCGATCGGGTTCCAGGCGGCGTCATAGATATCGAGGACGGCATGACCGTCCCGCAGCCACCATTCCGGCGCGGTGCCGGGCACGACCACGGTATCCCCATGGACGCTCATGTTGACCGACGCCTCTTTGCCGTCCGGCTGCATCTCGTAGATCGAGGGGATGCGTTGATTGCCGGGGAAACGGAACACCGTCGAATAGCCGTTGTCCCAGACCAGCGATGGTTTGAGGGCCTGATCGCCGCGTGCGAGGTAGTGGTAGTTACGCGGCCCCTCATATTTATCGACCGTTCGGGCGTTCATCACATCGCCGGCTTCGAGCAGGCGATCTTTGGCGGCCTGCCGGACAGCGCGGGCCGCAGCGGCGCGTTGTGCTGCCAGCTCCCGCCGGTAGGTTTGATTGGGATAGGTGAACACCACGGTATAATCGACATTGGCCCCGACCCCGAGCCGGGCGGTTTTGGTCTCGAACTGGAAATCATAGCGGCGAGTTTCGCCGTTGGCCCGCTGGCAGAGGACATAGACGGGTTGCGGCGCGAGAACCGCCATGGGCTTGAAGAACAGGAAATTATTGACCGGCTGGGCCGAGAGATAGACGCTATCCGAGGCGGCGACCGAGATCACCTTCTCGGTCGGAGAAAACTGGATCACCATCGCCGCACCGGGCGCGGTCCAGACATCGACGACGTTGCCGGACTCATACGGCACGTAGCGGACCCGGCTATCGAGCTGACCCGGCTGGGGATATTGCACCGCCCAGGCCGAGCCGAAGAGGGCGAGCCAGGCGATGACCGTGCCGGCGAGCTTCACGGACTGCTTCAGTTTCACGGGGTATCCTCCGAGTTCTGATAATTGGTGACGATCAGGCCGCCGGGATCGGCAAGGCGAGCGCCGAGCGGGAGTTTGCTCGCCAGCCGGAAGCCCACGGTGGCTGTCCATGTCGTCGTGACCGGATCGGAGCCGTACATCAGCACGGTGCGGCGATAGCGGACGAGCGCCACCTGACGACGCACGAACGACATGTTGACCAGGGAGACGTTGACCTGACCCTTGCGGCCTTCCCTGATCTGCGGGCTGGAACTGGCCGGCGAGGTATCGAGAAACCAGCGCTGATACTCCCCCATCACGTTCGGAGCGGACATCAGGGAGACGACATCATAGCGGTATTTTGCATCGGCAAAATCGTAGCTCTGCCGATCACGGACATACTGCCAGATCGCGGCGCGCAGCACGGCGCGGCTTTGCGTGGGGGGAAGGTTGGAGAGCTGGGTGGTGCTATGCACCGTGCCATCAGGTTGCAGCCAGAGGTAAATCGGCACCAGCCGTTCAAGCGGCAGCATCGAGGCGACCGCGAAGGCCAAAGCGAGATTGGCGAGCAGCGAGATGCCGGCGATCGACCAGGCCACCCTCCCCCAGCGCTGTGCGCCGCGTGCCTTGGCGGCCTGGAAAGATTCGACATCCCGGTAATACGAGGCCAGCCGCTCGGTATCGACCGGCGTTGCCATCGTTTTGATATCCGCGTTCATGAGTGCGGCACGCGCGGCAGCGCGTGCAATTCGGCGGGCGTCGGATGCCACAGGCCGGTGTTCAGAGCGAAGATCGGCCCATGGGCGTGCGCCAGCGGCTCACCCGAGGCACAGCCGGCCAGCAGGCCGGCCAGCCCCAGGAGAATGACGACAGACCGCCATGGTTTCATCAGGAGTTCCCTTTGTTGCGATTGCGAATGCGGTTGATGATGCGGGACGTTGCAGACGGACGGGCATTGCCACCGGCCGCACCGCCGCGCCCGCTTGACCGGCCGAGGCCGGAGTCAGGCCGAAACAGCGGCGTGCCGCGCAGCCACCGGCTTGAGTTTTCAAGGCCGAGGCCGAGGGCAACACCACCGCCAATCGCTTCGATCACGCGAGGCAGAACCGCGACCGCTGCGGTGATAACCACGATCCCGGCCAAGCCACCCAGCCAGGCCTCCAAGTTTTGGGAAAAATTTGTCGTTAGAGCTATATCGGAGAATATCATGTTAATTGTTGAAACTAGGACTAAAACAACAATATCCACTACCAATGTCAGTATTGATAATGTGATCAATGCGGATAGCCATCCGTCCGTGTATCTCTTGGTATAGTCAAATAAATAACCCAAAATCATTATAGGGCCTAGGATAATGACAATACCAAGAAGTGTCTGAACGATGATAAAAACTGCGAACAAGAAAGCTAAAGCGGCTAGTGCTATTGTTTCGCCTAAAACAATTTCGATGCGCGGCACTATGCCATTTATGCCAGTAGGAGCTGTTTTTGTTATTATTTTTGAATCCGCTAAAATGACTTTTAGGGCTTTATCAAATCCAGAACCGGGCGATGCTTGGGAAGCCCCATATTGCCCGGTAAACGTGCTTATGATGTGAGTATTAAAAAAAGACGGCAGGCCGGTCAGGAAAAAATCCTGCACGTAGTGGAAGTAGACCCCTGATTGAGCAACGAGCGAAACGACAATCGCCATACGAATCAGGCGATTAACCACCCCATCCGCCGTCGTCCGCCCGAGGACCATTCCAATCCCGATCACCGTAAGCATTACGACAAGCAGCAATTCCAAAGGTAGATTTGCAGCAGCTAGCACATCTGACGTCAGTGCTTGGATTGGATCAAGGACTGATGTAGTAAATATGCTATAAAGTGCCGTAAATGTATTTAGTCCATTGATGGAAGTCATGGCTTATAGCTCGGATTTTCTGCATAAAAGAGCTTACATGCATTGGTATTAGGGATAGTTTTGCAGTCCGCTGCCAATGCTTTATTTTCGCTGGTGCGGATATACTCACGTTGATCGACACGGCGTTCATGGCGATGAACCATGATGCCCGTGATGATCGAAAGCATGATCACGATCGCGGCTAGCGCCGGGAGATAGATTTTCGCGCTCATTGATTGCACGCCGCGATGGATTGGCCTTCCTGTTCGAGAGAGTTGCAATCAGCGGCAAGAGCCTGATCCTCCTCCTGGCGATATTCCTCGTTCTGCGCTTCCTGCTGTGCTTGCGCCTGTTCGGTGGCGAGCACCTGCAAATTGGCGGCCTGGGCGTTCTGGGCAGTGACATAGTTCTGTTCGGCCGTGAGCCGCGCCTGGATGGCGGAGACCTGCTGAATTGTGGTGGCGTTGGTCAATTCGCTCTGGATTTGCGGCAGCTCCGCTTCGCGCGCCTGGAGCGATTCAAGGTTCTGGGTTGCAACCGCCTCGATCTCAGCTGTGGAGTTTTCCCCATCCCGCATCTGGGTTGCCTGGAAATCCTGCCCCTGGGGCTGATAGGGAGCGTTCTGCCCCAGATATTGTTGCGCCAGGGAGGAGAGGTTGCCGCCGAGTTCCGAGGGCGGGCTGATGCCGGCGAGCGCGCTGGGGAGCAGCGTCGTGTTCGGCATCGAGTTTTCCATCAGGGGCTGTTCGAGCTGTTGTGCCCACTGGTTCGGGTTCACGTCCTGCGCCACCGCCGCGTAGGTTTGTTTCAGCTCCTGATACTGGTTGACCAGTTCGGCATATTGCTGCTTCGCCTCATTGAGCTGGTTGACCAGTTGCAGGATCGATGAACTGTCGATCACTGGCACTTGAGCTAAGGCGGGTCTGGCAAAACCGAGCAGGCCGGCCAGCAGAGCAAAAACGACAACGCGATTACGCATGTTCAGATCCTCCTAATCGACGGCTTCATGGAAACGGGACATAAATTCAGCGAGCCAGGCCGCCGGCTCATTGCCGAGCTGGGCGCGGAGCCGATCAGCGAAGGCGACGGTGTTTTTCCGGCTGGACAGGATGGCGACGCATTCCGGGATCGCCGACAGATCGAAATCGATCACCACCGAGCCGGTTTCGCGCTTGATGAGATATTGCCGGGAGTTGGTCAGCATATCCTCCCGGA
>JAQTXO010000460.1 GCA_028688765.1 Acidiphilium sp.
CACAGGATGATCAGGCCGAAAGTGAGAGTGACCGGCAGGGTGGCGAGGCTGCCGCGCAGCAGGCGCATGTAGATCCGGTGGACTTCGCCGAACCGCCGGTCGATGAAATGGACCAGCCTTGCTTCCCAGCCGTGATCCTCGCGCGGGATATGGCGGAGCATGCGCGAGGAGAGCATCGGCGATAACGTCAGGGCGATGATCGCCGAGATGGTGACGGCGGCGACCAGGGTGAAGGCGAATTCGGTGAACAGCGCGCCGGTGAGGCCGGACTGAAAGCCGATCGGGGCATAGACCGCGGCGAGCACCACCGTCATTGCGATGATCGGGCCGCCGAGTTCGCCGGCGGCGTTCATCGCGGCCTGGATGCGGGGTTCGCCCATGTCGAGATGGCGGTTGACGTTTTCGACGATGATGATGGCGTCGTCCACCACCAGCCCGATGGCGAGGACCAGCGCGAGCAGGGTGAGCAGGTTGATGGTGAAGCCGAGCATCGCCATCGCGGCGAAAGTGCCGATGAGCGAGAGCGGGATGGCGACGACCGGAATGATCACCGAGCGCGGCGTGCCGAGAAAGGCGAAGACCACGACGATGACGATCAGCAGGGCCTCGATCAGGGCGGCGATCACGTCGTGGATCGAGGAATTCACGAATTCGGCGGAGTTATAGACGATCGAACCCTGAAGGCCGGAGGGTAGCTGCGCCTTGATCCCGGGGAATTTTTTGGAAATGGCATCGACCACGGTGAGCAGGTCGGCACCGGGGGCGACTTCGATGCCGATATAGACGCCGGATTTACCATCGAAGGCGACTTCGGAATCATAGGTGTTCGAGCCAAGCTCGACACGGGCGATATCGCCCAGACGCACGATGGCACCATTGGACTGGGTGACGATCAGGTTGCGGAACTCGGCGGCGGTGTGCAGGCTGGTCGAGGCGGTCAGCGAGGTCTGCGTCATCGTGCCTTTGGTGTTGCCGAGCGCACTGATGAAATCATTGCCGCTCAGCGCGGTGAACACCGAGCTGGCGGTGAGGCCGTAAGCCGCGAGTTTGTTGGGTTCCAGCCAGATCCGCATGGCGTAGTTCTGCGCGCCGAGAATGGTGGCGGCCTGGACACCCTGCACCGACTGAAGCTGGGGCTGGACGATGCGGGTGAGGTAATCGGTGATCTGGCTGGTGGTCAGCACGTCGCTCTTGAAGCCGATATACATGGCATCGAGAGTCTGGCCGACCTGCAGGACGAGCTGCGGCTGCTGGGTACCGCTCGGCAACTGGTTGAGGACAGACTGGATCTGCGCCTGGATTTCGGTGAGCGCCTTGCTGGTGTTGTAGTTCAGCACGAGGTTGACCACGATGGTGCTGGTGCTGGTCTGGCTGGTCGAGGTCATGTAATCGATGCCGTTGACCTGCGAGACGGCGTTTTCGATCGGCGTGGTGACAAAACCGGCCATCGTGCTCGGGTCGGCGCCCGGATAGGTCGTGGTGATGGTGATGGTCGCGTTTTCGGTCTTCGGATATTCGAGGATCGGCAGGGAACCGACCGATTTCAGGCCGAGCACCAGAATGATCGCGCTGACCACGATGGCCAGGACCGGCCGGCGGATGAACAGGGCAGTGAAATTCTTCATGATGATCTCGGATCACTCGTTCGGCACGACGGGATCGGGCGAATCCGAGGGCATGATCTTGTTGTCGATGATCACCGGCGATTTGTTCAGCAGCTTGACCTGACCGGCGACGACGACCTGATCGCCGGGCGAAACACCCTTGAGGATCGCGACCTGATCGCCCCGGGTCTGGCCGAGGGTGACGAAGACCTGCTCGACATAGTGGGTCGCCTTGGGCGGGGCGGTCTTGCCCGGCTTGGCCTTGGGGGCGGGCTTCGTGGTCGAGGCCGGGGTGGATTTGTCACGCTTCACGATAAACACGGTGTCGCCGAACGAGTTATAGGCGATCGCGGTCTGCGGCAGGGTGACCACCTGCTCGGGCGCGCCGACCGCGATGGCGACGCGGGCGAACATGCCGGGGCGGAGTTCGTCATGCGGGTTGGTCAGTTGGGCGCGGATCTGGATCATGCGGGTCGTGCTGCTCACCGCCGAGTCGATCGCGATGATCTTGCCGTCGAACGGGGTGGTGCCGAAGGAATCGATCGTGACCTGCACCGCCATGCCGGGCCGGATGGTGCGCAGGGCAGCCTGGGGCAGGTAGAAATCGATGTCGATCGGGTTGAGTTTCTGCAGCGAGGCGATGGTGGTGCCGGCGGCGAGATATTCGCCGAGATCGACCGCGCGGATACCGATACGGCCGGAGAACGGCGCCTTGACGGTTTTTTCCGCCATCAGGGCGAGTTGGCTGTTCACATTGGCCTGGGCGCTGGCGAGGTTGGCACGATCGGTATCGACGGTCTGCAAACTGACCGCCTGGGCATGGTACTGGGCGAGATCGCGCTGGTAGGTGACCTGATCGAGCGAGGCGGTGGCGCGCAACTGGGCGAGCAGGGCCTGATCGTTATTCGGGCGCAAAGTGAGCAAAACCTGGCCCTTCTTGACGTTCTGGCCGGATTTGAAACTGCTGGTATCGACGATGCCGGCGACCTCGGCGGATAGATTGGCCCCCTGTTCGGCGATCAGCGTGCCGGTGGAATTCTGTTCGGGCTGGAAGCTGGACGCCTTCGCCACCATGGTCGCCACCGTCTGCGGCGGGTTTTTCAGGGTGGCGAGGAATTTCCCGATCATGATGGTGCGGAAGGCCCCGAACCCGAAGATCAGGAACAGCACGATGCCGACCAGGATGAGCATGATGATCATGCGCAGCGTGACTGAAGGGCGGCGCGGCGGCCTGGCGCCGACGACGCGGACCGGCGCGGGTTTGGGTTCGAGCGGGCCGGTCGATGTCGGCTCAAGGTCCTGCGCGGTCATGGGAGAACTCCACAGCAATTTTGTACGTCTTTCGCCACATCCTGGCGGTTCCACCAGCCGCCGCCGAGGGCCTGGAACAGGGCGGCGGTGTCGGCATAGCGCTGTGCGCTTGCCTTGATCCGCGCGATGACGGCGGTTTCATAGGTCTGCTCGGCGGTGAGGACGGAGGTGTAGGGCGCGCCGCCGAGACGGTACTGGTCCTCGACGACCGCAAGCGCCTGTTTCGCCGAATGCTCGTAGGTCTGGTCGGCTGCGAGGGTCGAGGCGTCGTAATTCAGGGCGAGCAGCGTGTCCGACACGTTCTGGAACGCCAGCACCACGGTGTTCTGATAATTTGCGGCG
>JAQTXO010000461.1 GCA_028688765.1 Acidiphilium sp.
CGCCATCACCTACTGTCAGCAATGTGTAGGTGTGCGCCGCAACGCCGATTGGAAGTCCGTGTTGCAAAGTGCCGATCAGGAGCCCACCGGTCAGATTAACCACCAGGATGATCATCGCGGCGATCACGTCGCCCCGCACGAATTTGGAAGCGCCGTCCATAGCTCCAAAAAAATCGGCCTCGCGCCGAAGAGATTCCCGGCGGCGCTCGGCTTCCTTGGCCGTCAATCCACCGGAGTTAAGGTCGGCATCAATGGCCATCTGGCGACCGGGGAGAGAATCCAGCATGAATCTCGCGGAAACTTCCGCAACGCGGCTTGACCCTTTGGTCACAACGACAAAGTTGATGGTGATCAGAATTCCGAAGATGATGATCCCCACGACATAGTTTCCGCCAACCACGAATTTTCCAAAACTCTGGATGACGGTTCCGGCTGCATCCGACCCGGTGTAACCGTTAAGGAGGATAGCGCGCGCCGTTGCCACGTTCAGCGCGAGACGCATCAAGGTGGTTCCCAGCAGGATCGACGGAAACGACAGAAACTCAGATGGCTGAGGGATGTAAATGGCCGCTGCGAGCATCACGAGCCCAACGGAGATGTTGAGCGCAAACATGAGAGAGATCGCCACCGGCGACAGCGGAACGATCAGCATGACCAGCACGGCTGCCACGATCACAGGCGCGGCCAGCCGAGACATCAGCGACGTCCCGGGTCCGGAAATCGGGCTGACCGACTTATTGAGGGTCGTGGACATGGATTATCTGCGGGATCGCCGCCATCACGTGTCTTGTGTAGTGCTTTAATGTTCCGAGCATAAGCCCGCCCCCGAATACCACCAGCAAAGCCAGGCCGATCACTTTCGGAACAAACGCAATAGCTGTCTCACGAATCTGCGTGGTGGTTTGGATGATTGCGCCTGCAATACCGATGATCAGGGACACAGCCAGGGCAGGCCCGGCCAAAGCGATGAAACTCAGCGTCGCGCCAGAAGTGTACCAGTCAGGTAACTTCATAGTGCCCTCTCTGCGCGTCTTCGGCTGCCATGCGCCATTATGAACTTAATGCGTTTCATTGGTCGGCGCGATGATCTCGGTAATCCGAATCCCAAATTTTTTCGCTTCCGTGCTCACCACCTGGCCGCGCCCAACGAGAGTCCCATTGACTCTGATATCCATCGGATCGTTGATCGGCCGATCGAGTGCGATGACTTCTCCTTGTTTAAGTGTCCGGACTGAACGGAAAGGAATCGAAATTCGTCCGACTTCGACGCTGAACGTCACGCTCACGCCATCCATAATCGCCACATTGATGGCAGTTTTATTGTCCTGCGGGGGCGCCCGGTTAATCTTTTCGGCGATCACTTGGGGGCCTTCCCGTTTCGATCCAGTCGGTGGCTGTTCCGGTTTGTCAGTCATCGTTCAGTCTCACTCCATAAACTTCGTCGTCGAATGCCCCGCATTGGCAGGTGCCGATGACAATATTGCCGATCTTGATCAGGGCATCCTTGTGAAGAGTGATCGGTACCATTTGGCCGACCTGCATGTTGGCCAGAAATTTGATCGGCAGCTCAAAACTGCCGATCTCTATGCCCAGATCGAAGTTGATATCTTCGAGAGCGCGCTTGACCAGACCGGCCCAATGGTCGTCTGCCCCCTGACGGGAACCGGATCCGATCGGCGCGGATAAGGCTTCCCTGAAGGTCTCCAGTCCACGATACGGAAGTGCTATCGAAATTTCACCTTGGCCGGTTGGAAGTGCAAAGATCGAACTCATGGCATAATAGGGTTCCGAAGCGTCCGCGACGGATGCCAGAGTTGCGTGTGTTTCAGTCCGCAGTACATCGGTATGGACCGGGAAATGTTGGCCCAGGGCGTCCTGGATCGATTGACCCAACATGCGCATCAGTTGTTCTCCTACCCGGCGTTCCATAACGGAAGGTCCCCGCTCGACGGGGGCGGCGTGTTTCGAAGCGTCCTGGTTTCCGCCTCCGAACAGATCGTCGACCAGAGCGGCCAGGAACTCGCCCTCGATACACGCAAGCGCCATCCCCCGAACCGGCGAAATATTCATAATCCCGAACAGAGAGTAGTGTCCCGCCGAGGCAACGAGATAGTCGTCGTGAAGCACGATCCCGTGCTTCTCGCCGTGAACGGTGGTGCTCCTCCGCATCTCCTGGAACACATGGGTCCGGAATGCACGAAACAGTCGCTCGAATAGAACGGACATATCCGGCAATCGGTTGATGAATGTCGCCGAGGGACTGATCAGATTGATCGGAATAACGCCGTCGTTCGGTTTGATCTGCGTTTGCTCAGGCATAAGCGCTTATTCCATCGTTCGAACGTTGGGGGCCGGATGTGCTGACCGTCGTTTCGTTCGCCGCATCGGTGGCAATCCGATTGGTTGTCACCGGAGCATCGCCCGAACCCTGCTGCTGGCGTCCCTGCGGACTTCCACCTGGTGTCTGGCTATTATTCTGGCCTGCGTAGCCGCCTTGGCCTGGCGTGTTCGCATTAAACAGAATGTTGGAACCGTCATGGAGTTGCTGGACGACCTGTACCGAGCCCACGGTAAAACCGGCTTCGGTCATATGGCGGTTCAAGCCGGAGATACTGTCTCCAAGCGCCTTCCGCCCTTGCCCGGTTTCGGCGACCATCCTGATCGAGACACTACCATGCGGCGATACCAGAACATCAATAACGACATTTCCAAGCGAAGCTGGCGACAACGTCACCCTGGCCGTTCCGCCGCCCGTCGCGGCAAGTTCCTGAAGCGTGTTTGCCAATCCGGCCTGGGAAGACATAATGGGTGTGGTACCAAGTGCGACGGAAGATGAAGATGGTGTTGCAGCGGGTCCAACCTGGAGCGGCAGAAATGAGTTGGCGGTAACGGTATTGACCGGAGCCGTTATGCGGTCGCGCGACCCCGGGGCGATATCCGGAACTGCCTGATCTGAAGTGTTGCCTTTCGTTGGAGTAACCTGGATCGGGCTGGGCCGGGATTCCATAACGGCGGTCCCGATGACCGATGAAGCTCCTGGCGCCGATTGTTCATCGGCTTTGACGGTGATCGGCGCATTCCCGGTCGGATCGGTGACCGGTGCGACAGGCATCGATGCGGGCGAAGCTGGCGACTGCACGCTTGTCGGGCCAGCGGATTTGATTTTGTGGGATTCCCCCTGATACGACTTGCTAATCCCGGCGGATGCCGCGTCCTGGAATTTCACATCAGGGTGGAGAGGAGGTTTGGCCGGCCC
>JAQTXO010000462.1 GCA_028688765.1 Acidiphilium sp.
CATCGCCGTCAGCAGCCGATACAACCCGGCCTGCGGATGAGTCGGCATCGTGCCCAACCCCTCCCAGTCCGCCTCGCCCAACCCGGGATCGAACCCGGCCAGCACCACCATCCCCTCCGGCAGCCCCGCCACCACCCGCGCCAGCCGCGCCACCGCCGGCGTCGCCACCGCCAACCCCGCCAGCCACACCGGCCCATCCGGCGGCTCCGCCGCCCAGAACCCCGCCTGCGCATCGATCAGCAACCGCAACCGCCGCGCCGGGTCCACCGCCCGCCGATCCGCCAGAATCCCCGGCCACATCCGCGTCACGATCGTCAGAAAATCCAGCGTCCGCTGCCAATGCACCGCCAGTTCCGGAGCCACGATCCCCGGCAAGGTCTCATGCAGATCGATCTCCGCCTGCGCCGCCGCATCGATCAGCACGGCCAGATCATCCGCCAGCGTCAGCGCCTCGGCCAGCCGCGTCGGCGCGCCATCCCGCCCGCCCATCCCCAGGATCAACCGCGCCAGAATCGCCCGCCGCTCCTCCGCCGGTATCGCGGGCGGCAATTCCAGCCCCGCCGCAATCCCCAGCGCCGCCTCATCCGCCGCCCCGATCGCGGCAATCCGCGGCATGATCAACGGCCCGCCATTCGCCGCCAGAAACGCCGAAGCCGCCGCCCGCGCCGCCCGCCGCGTCGGCAGAATCAGCACCCCCGCCGCCACCTCCCGCCCGGCCTCCCGCGCCGCGCCAATCCACGCCCGCGCCAGCGTCTCCAGAAACGGCGCCTCCATCGGCACGAACGTCACCGAAGGCGTCACGAAACCACCCGCGCCGGACCCTCGATCCGCACCACCCGCCGCTCGCCCTCCGCCCACTCAAGCCCGATCCGCACCGCCTCCGCCGGAACCAACCCCCCCAGCCGCTCCGGCCACTCCACCAGCACAATCCCCGCCAGCGCCGCCTCGAACCCCAGCTCCTCCACATCGGTCTCCCCCGCCAGCCGCCACAAATCGAAATGCGCCACCGGCGGCTCCAACTCATAAACCTGCACCAGCGTGAAACTCGGGCTCGGCACCTCCAGCGCCGCATCCCCCGCCCGCGCCCGAATGAACGCCCGCGCCAGCGTCGATTTCCCCGCCCCCAACGGCCCGCTCAACAAAAACGCATCCCCCGCCACCGCCCGCGCCGCCAAACCCCGCGCCAGCGCAACCGTCTCAGCCTCGGACTCCAGAACCATCTCGCGAATCGCCATGCCCCGATCCTGCGCCGGGGGCGGGCGGCGATGCAAGGACGGGGCCGGAAACGGAAAAGGGGAAAGGGAAGGGGAAGCGAGCACTTCTTTTTTGGAAAAAAAGAAACAAAAAACTTCTGCTCCATTGGGTTCGTGCCGGTTCAGCGGCACCTGCCACGCGAGACGCTTTTCTTTCTGTCCAGATCGGCTACGGATGTCGTATGTCAAATCCCCTCATGGCCGATGTGGCCATCATCGGCGCCGGCCCGGTCGGCCTCTTCGCCGCCTTCGAATGCGGCATGCTCAAACTCACCGCGGTGCTGATCGACGCGCTGGCCGAAGTCGGCGGCCAATGCGCCGCCCTCTACCCGGAAAAACCGATCTACGACATCCCCGCCCACCCCGCGATCGAAGCCGCCACCCTGATCGAAAACCTCGAACGCCAGATCGAACCCTTCGCCCCGCCGCGCCTGCTCGGCCGCATCGTCACCGCCATCACCGGCACCGCCGGCGCCTTCACCATCACCACCGACCAGAACGACACCATCGCCGCCAAAACCATCATCATCGCCGCCGGTGCCGGCGCCTTCGGCCCCAACCGCCCCCCGCTCGACGGCATCGCCGCCTACGAGGCCACCGGCGCGGTCCAATACTACGTCAAAAAACGCGAGGCCTTCCGCAACAAACGCATCGTCATCGCCGGCGGTGGCGATTCCGCGGTCGACTGGGCCATCGCTCTCAAGGACATCGCCGCCAGCATCGCCATCGTCCACCGCCGCCCGAAATTCCGCGCCGCCCCCGAAATGGCCGACCAACTCGCCCTGGCCGCCGAACGCGGCGAAATCGACCTCGTCATCCCCTACCAGCTCCACGCCCTGCACGGCGCATCCGGCCAGCTCCACACCGTCGAAGTCGCCGATCTCGATGGTAAAACCCGCCACCTCGAAGCCGACATCCTGCTTCCCTTCTTCGGCCTCGCGATGGACCTCGGCCCCATCGCCACCTGGGGGCTCGACCTCGCCCAGCACCACATCACCGTCACCCCCTCCACCCTGGAGACCAGCACACGCGGCATCTTCGCGATCGGCGATGTCGCAACCTACCCCGGCAAACTCAAACTCATCCTGCAAGGCTTCGCCGAAGCCGCCATGGCCGCCCACGCCATCCACCCGATCGTCAATCCCGGCACCGCCCTTCATTTCGAATATTCCACCTCCAAGGGCGTCCCCGCCTGATCCCCATCCCCCTGCGAAAAGATTAAAAAACAGGCAAACATCTCGCCACCAGAGTTTCCGCTCCCCATCTCGCCTATCAGACGGGGGAAACAACCATGGACGGATTCAACATCACGGTCGGAACCACACGGTTCACCACCGTTCGCGCCCACACCGAGCATCTCGCTTCGGCACTTTCGCCCGAAGATCAATGCATCCAGTCGATGGACGATGCCAGCCCGGTCAAATGGCACCGCGCCCACACCACCTGGTTCTTCGAGCAATTCATCCTGGTCCCGCATGCGCCCGGCTACATGCTGTTCGACCCTGATTTCCAGTTCCTGTTCAATTCCTATTACGAAAGCGTGGGCGATCGTCAGTCCCGCCCCGAACGCGGCCTGATCACCCGCCCCTCCTGCGATCACGTCACCGCCTACCGCGCCCATGTCGATGCCGCGATGATCCAGCTCATCGCCAAGCACCGCCCCAATCTCGACCACCTGATCGAACTCGGTCTTCAGCACGAACAACAGCATCAGGAACTCCTGATCACCGACATCACCCACGCCTTCTCCCGCAACAAACTCCTCCCCGCCGCCATCCCCCATTTCACCCGCCCCGCAGCCACACAGGGCGAAGCCCGTTTCATCACCTTCGAACCCGGCCTCACCGAAATCGGCCATCAGGGCGCCGGTTTCCATTTCGATAACGAAACCCCGTACCATCCCACCTATCTGGCCCCCTACCGCCTCGCGGACCGCCTCGTTCGCAACCGCGACTGGCTCGATTTCATGACCGATGGCGGCTACCGCAC
>JAQTXO010000463.1 GCA_028688765.1 Acidiphilium sp.
CCGCGGCTGCCCTCGCGATCATCGGCTTCGCCACCGCCCTGATCATCGGCCAGCGCATGCCCTCCCTGCTCGCCGGCCTCGGCCTCGCCGTCACCGCCCTCGCATTCCGCCCGGTGCGACTTCCCGCCATCGCACTCGGCATTCTGGTCATCCTGGCAATCCCGGCCCTCAAAATCGTCTCCCCGCCGAGCTTCGACAAGCTGGTCGGTGAAACCAGCATCCAGATCCGCCATTTCGCCAAAAGCCCCTATGGCGAGCTCTACACCCGCGCCACCGTCATGATCGAACATTCGCCCTGGCACGGCTACGGCTTCAACGGCTTCCTCTATTTCTGCCCCGAGCCGAAATTCGACGCCGGGCTCCCGGCGCTGGGCATCGGCCCGACCAACCTCGCTCGCGGCGCCTGCAACATCCACCCGCATAATTTCTACCTCCAGGCCGCGATCGATGCCGGACTGGGCGGTCTCGTCCTGTTCGCCGCCCTCAACCTCGCCTGGCTCCTCACCCTCGCGCGCGGCATGCTCCGCCAACCCATGAAACTCGGGGCCTTCATCGGCGTCCTCACCTATGCCTGGCCGCTCGCCTCGACCGATAATTTCGCGGTCCTGCCGATGGCCGGCTGGCTCTTCGTCATGCTCGGCCTCGGCCTCGCTTTCGACCCCGCGCGGCTCCAATCTGGCCCGCCCGAGCCGCAATCCCTATATCAGCACCCGAACCAAGCCCTCATCCTGACAGGAGCGCCCCCATGACCGATATCGCGCCCAACCTCGCGCCCAACGCAGTGCCCCCCGCAGCCTCCCACCTCGTCCCGGTCACCGTCCTCACCGGCTTCCTCGGTGCCGGCAAGACCACGCTGCTCAACCGCATCCTCACCGAGCATCACGGCAAGCGCTACGCCGTAGTGATCAACGAATTCGGCGAACGCGGCGTCGATAACGACCTCGTGGTCGATACCGACGAGGAAGTCTTCGAGATGAACAACGGCTGCATCTGCTGCACCGTGCGCGGCGACCTCATCCGCATCATCAACGGGCTGATGAAGCGGAGCGGCACATTCGACGGCATCATCGTCGAGACCACCGGCCTCGCCAATCCCGCCCCGGTCGCCCAGACCTTCTTCGTCGATGAGGACGTCAAATCGAAAACCCGGCTCGATGCCATCGTCACCGTGGTCGACGCCAAAAACCTGCCCGCCCGCCTGCGTGACAGCCACGAAGCTACCGATCAGATCGCCTTCGCCGATGTCATCGTCCTCAACAAGCTCGACCTCGTCACCCCGGACGAACTCGCCGCCGTGGAAGCCCAGATCCGCAGCATCAACCGCTACGCCGAGATCCACCACGCCACCAAAGCCGACATCGAAGCCGACAAACTCCTCGGCATCAACGCCTTCAGCCTCGACCGCGTGCTGGAATCCACCCCCGATTTTCTCGACGACGACGCCCACACCCATGACGAACACATGACCAGCATCAGCCTCGCCCTCAAAACCCCGCTCGATGCCGAAAAATTCAACGCCTGGATCGGCGGCATCCTGGCCACCAAAGGCCAGGACATCCTGCGCACCAAAGGTATCCTCGATTTCGCCGGCGAATCCCGCCGCTTCGCCTTCCAGGCCGTCCACATGATGGCCGACGGCGATTACATCCGCCCCTGGAAACCCGGCGAAGACCGCGAAAGCCGCATCGTGTTCATCGGCCGCGACCTCAACCGACCGCAACTGCGGCGCGGGTTTGAAAGCTGCGTGGCGGCGTGAGCAAGGTCAGGCAAGCAAGCACTTCTTTTTGAAAAAAAAGAAGCAAAAAAACTTCCTTTAATTTGATTCTCGCAGGTGAAACCGCCCGTGACCCAGACGAATAAAAGTTTTTTGCTTCTTTTTTACAAAAAAGAAGCCTTCTCTTTTTCCCATAGTCATCCTCTCCCGCATGAACCACAACGAACTCCTCGAAAAGCGCGGCACCACCCATGAGTTCGAGGCTCACGTCACCGCCGCCTGTTTCAACCGCGCCGGCACCCATTTCGCCGTCGCTCTGGGCGATGGCCGCGTTGCCCTGCGCGACCTCGCAGCGGGGGTCTGGCACGAGCACCCGATCCATGACGGTGTCGTCCTCGCCCTCGCGCCGGATATCGACCTCACCGGCTTCCTGACCGGCGGCGATGACGGGCATCTCCGCCGCATCGACCCCGCGAGCGGCCCCGTCAGCCTCGCCAGCTACGGCATGAAATGGGTCGAGCACGTCGCGAGCGTGCCCGACCGCAAAGCCCCGCTCCGCGCCGCAGCGATCGGGCGAAATATCCATCTGCTCGATGCGGCGGGCACCACGCTGCGGACCCTCGCGCATCCCTCCACCGTCTCCGGCCTCGCTTTCGATGCCAAGGCCCGCCGCATCGCCGCCTCGCATTACAACGGCGCCTCGCTCTGGTTCGTCCGTTCGGAAAACGCGAGGCCGCAGGTGCTGGAATGGAAGGGCAGCCATATCGGCGTCGCCCTCCACCCCGATCTCGACGCCATCGTGACCGCAATGCAGGAAAACGCCCTGCACGGCTGGAAACTGCCCGACGGCCAGCACATGCGGATGAGCGGCTACCCGAGCAAACCGGAATCCCTCGGCTTCACCCGTTCGGGCAAATGGCTGGCCAGCGCCGGTGCGGAGGCCATCATCCTCTGGCCGTTCTTCGGCGGCGGCCCGATGGGCAAGGCCCCGCTCGAACTCGCCGCCTCGGGCTCCCTGGTCAAACGCATCGCCTGCCACCCGCAGAACGACGTCGTCGCCGCCGGGTATGGCGATGGCATGGTCGTGGTCGCGGATATCGCGCGCGAACGCATCCTGCCGGTCGCCGCCGCCGGCCACGGCCCGGTCTCCGCCCTGGCCTGGAGCACGGATGGCGCGCGCCTCGGCTTCGGCACCGAAACCGGCTTCGTCGCGGTGATCGATTTTTCGAGCCGTGCCTGACGCGTGCGCCGCACGGCTTGAACATCCCGCCCACGGGCCTAAACTCTCGCAGAACAAATCGAACCGCCAACAAGGATGATCCTCCGATGAGCGTTGCGACCCCCGATCTTTCAATGCCCGATCTCTCGCGCATCCCTCCCGAAACCGTCGATGCCGCCGACCGCACCGCAAGGTTCTGGACCAGCAAGCAACCCGGCCCGATCAAGCCCGGCTCGGAAGCGCACAAGCGCGCGATGTGCGACATGTTCCACGAAACCTTCAACCCCTACAAACCCTCGGTCCT
>JAQTXO010000464.1 GCA_028688765.1 Acidiphilium sp.
ACTGGCCGATCTTGCGGTGCAGATCATCGATCATCTTCTGTGCGTCCTCGGCAACGGCCGCCTTGTTGCCGCGCTCGAATAATTCTCCCGCGCGCTTCACCAGCTCCTGCTTCCACGCGCTGATCATTGTCGCATGAACCCCAAATTCAGCCGACAACTCCGCCAGGGTCTTCTCCCCCGACAGCGCCGCCATCGCCACACGAGCTTTGAATTCCGCCCCGTGCTGCTTCCTCTTCACACCCATCTCTGGCTCCTCTCTCGACCGGCCAGCCTTAGCTTAAACACCTGTCCAAAAAACCGGAGCCGCCGCACCCGGCAATTTCCCTGACTGGAATGATGGGTACCAATTCGTTTGATGCCCACCACGACGATATCCAATCCGTCGCCAGCCTCGCTGCCGATTCGGTCACCGCCGCCTCGCCATTGCGCCTGACGATCGCCGGTTACATAGCCGAACCCCCGATCCACCGATGAGGAGCACCCCATGACCGCGATGATCGCCGAACCTCGCGAATTTCACATGAGCATCCGTGTGGCCGACCTTGGCGCCAGCACGCTGTTCTATGAAGCCTTGTTCGGTGTCCCGCCCCGGGACATGACCTCGCGCTACACCACCTTCATCGTACCACATCTCGCACTCAATTTCGTTCTGCTGGTCAACGATAAGGGCGAGACGTTGGATACCTATTCCCTCTACCATCTCGGCCTCGGCGTCGCTGACCGCGATGCGGTACTCACTTCCTATCACCGGGCCGTCGCCGCCGGTGCGACCATAGTCAAACCGCCACGCACCACCTGGCGCGGTCTCCCCCTGCATGAACTCTGGCTCCGCGATCCGACCGGTTACAGTGTCGAGATCTACGCCCGGCTGACACCGGCGGAACTGACCGCAATGCCGGATGACCAAACGCCGACCTATCTGGTACCCGGCACCGAACCGGTTGCGGCATGATCGACACCGCCGACTCAGTCTCCGGCGCCTTGATCGGCGCGGGCGGTTGAACAGCGTCAGGCCGGGGCTCGCTTCCCTGTCAAGCCATTCAGTGCCCATCGGCCGTTCGGACGATACCAACCCGGCCGATGAGCTGGTTGATCCAAATCAAAGACGTACCGCGATGATGGCTCTACGAAACTTTCGGTGATGTCCCTGTTCCGGAGCCTTTCATGTCCCTCAACGATGTCGTCCTCTGCGCCCCATACGATCGCGACCTCGGACATCAGATCCGGACTGACCGGTTCGAGCAGGCCGCCAGAGGCGTGCACAAAACTCATACTGTCCTCGGCCGTGACCGATTGCAGCACGCCGTCTTGCTCGTCGCGTTCGCTGCGGGCACGGCAAGGCAGAATGAGCGCCTCCTTACCGTGGACCAGATGGCCGCGATTGAGCTTGGTGTTAACCCCGACCGTCAGAGCGACGCTGCGCATCGCCGCGGCGGCCACCGGCGTATCGGGCACGGCGGCCACGAAATTGCCGCCCATCGCCAGGAACACCCGCACCTCGCCGCGGATCATCGCCTCGATGCTGGTGACCACGCCATGCCCGTGCGCGCGGGGTGGCTCGAACTTGAACACCCTGGCCAACTGATCGAGATAGGCTTCGGTCGGTTTTTCATCGATGCCGACTGTGCGGTCGCCCTGCACGTTGGAATGGCCGCGCACCGGTGAAATACCGGTACCGGGCCGACCGATATTGCCCCGCAACAGCAGCAGATTGACGCATTGCTGGATGTTTTCCGAGCCATGGCGATGCTGGGTGATGCCCATGCCATACATCAGAATGACCGATTTGGCCTCACAATAGATGTCCGCAACCTGTTGAAGCGTCGCGCGATCGAGGCCGGAGGTTTCGATGATATCAGCCCAGTCGGCCGCGTCGAGATCCGCGACAAAATCCTCGAACCCGTGGGTGTGGGCTGCGATGAAATTATGATCGAGCACACCGCTCCGCCCTTCGGCCTTGGCCGCGCGCTCGGCCTCGATCACAAGTTTCATCACGCCCTTCAGCGCTGCGGCATCGCCGCCGACCTTCACCTGGCAATAGAGATGGGCGATTTTCACGCCCTTGGAAGGACTGTTCATCATGGCCTGGGGAGCCAGTGTGATTTCGTATTACTGGCTGACTGGCAGGCCGGGCGCGCAAAACCCGGAAATCGATCCCGATCGTTTACGCGGCTTCGAGCCTATTGGGATGATCACTCTGGTGATCAGTCTCGTTGTGTCGATCCCGCTCGAATTACATGTTCTTGGATCGGATCTGTCTGTGCTCGCGCCTTTCATCAACATCATGCTGGCACTCGGCCTGCCGGCGATTCTTTACCGCTGGGTACCTGCCTGCCGGATTTCAAACGTGCAAACAATCGGCGCGGCTTCGTAATCCACCGATTTTGAGACCAATGCCCTGGAGACTGTTCAGTGACTCAAATTGCTACGGACTGGCGCTTCTGGATCGATCGGGGCGGCACATTCACCGATCTGATCGGCGTGGCGTCGGATGGACGGCTCGTCACACGCAAACTGCTGAGTGAAAATCCCGAACGCTACGACGACGCGGCAATAGCCGGAATCAAGGATGTGCTCGGGGTCGCGCACGGCGACCCGGTCCCGTCCGAACGTATCCATTCGGTCCGGATGGGTACGACCGTCGCGACAAACGCGCTGCTCGAACGCAAGGGCACCCGCACAGCCTTCGTCACAAACCGTGGCCTCGGCGACGTATTGCGGATCGGTACCCAGGCGCGGCCCCGCCTGTTCGATCTCGCGATCAAACTGCCTTCGATGCTCTACGAGACGGTCATCGAAGTCGATGGCCGGATCGGTGTCGACGGCACCGAAACCACGCCTCTCGACGAAAAGGCGGCGCGGTCGGCGCTGGACGCCGCAAAAGCGGACGGCATCGAAGCTGTTGCGATCGCTTTGATGCACGGCTGGAAAAATCCAGTTCATGAAAGGCGACTTTCGGACATCGCGCGCGAAGCTGGATTTACCCAGATTTCGGCGAGCCATGAGGTCAGCCCGCTGCTGCGCCTGGTGCCACGTGGCGGCACCACAGTGGTCGATGCCTATCTCTCGCCGATCCTGCGCCGCTATGTTGATAAAGTGGCGCAATCGCTCGATGGAACCAGCCTCTATTTTATGCAGTCACACGGTGGGCTTGCGGAGGCGTCGAGCTTCAAGGGCAAGGATGCGATCCTTTCCGGCCCTGCCGGCGGCATCGTCGGTGCCGTGCGTTCAGCCGA
>JAQTXO010000465.1 GCA_028688765.1 Acidiphilium sp.
AGTGATGAAAAGTCGATCGATCGTGGCGGTCGCGGTGGCCGCGTTGAGCCTCGCGGTTGCGGGCGCGCCTCGTGCACGGGCGGCGCTGCCGCCGGCAATTGCGAAGTCGAAGACCATCCGGTTCTGAAGTGCGATCAATCTGCCGCCGATGGAGTTCATGAGTCCGCAGACGAAACCCGAAGACGTGGACATCGACCTTGGCGATGCGCTGGCGAAAAGCCTCGGGCTCAAGGCGGTGTATATCAATATGCCGTTCGCCGGGTTGATCCCTGCGCTGCTCGCGGATCATTGCGACGCGATCATTTCGCAGTTGTTCATCAAGAAATCCCGGCTCCAGGTGATCGATGAAATCCCCTATATGGTCTCGCACGAAGCGGTGCTCCTCAAACCCGGCGCGCCGAAAGTGCCCGACCTCGAGGCATTGTCGGGCAAGAAAGTGGCAACCGTGACCGGCACCACGGCAACGGTGCTGCTCGACAAGGCAAACGTGGCTCTGAAAGCGGCCGGCAAGACGCCGATCGACATTATCGCATTTCCGGAAAACACCCAGGCCTTGCAGCAATTGCAGTTCGGCCAGGTTGCGGCTTATGGCGTCGCTTACGAGACGGCGCGTTATTACGTCCACAAGGTGCCCGGTCAGTTTGCGATGGGCGGACCGCCCTATTTCAAGATCGCAACCGGGATCGGCCTGCGCAAGAACGAGACCGTGCTCAATCAGGCGCTGACGGGCGCACTCGCGACGCTGATGAAAAACGGCACCTATGCGGCGATTTTCAAGAAGTGGGATCTCGGGATCGACATGCTCAAGCCGGAAGGTGGCTGAGCGCCGATGCATTTCGACTGGCCGTATTTCTGGCATCAGTTGCTGGAGCCTGACGGTGCGTTTCTGCAGGGGCTATGGCTGACCATTCTGATCAGCGTCGGCGGGCAGGTCATTGGTCTGGTGATCGGCCTGCCGATGGCGCTGGCCCGGCGTTCGGCTTCGGTGTTTCTGATGTGGCCCGCGCGGTTCTATATTTTCCTGATGCGCGGCACGCCGCTGCTGGTGCAGATCGTGTTCATCTATACCGGTCTGGCGGCAGCCGGGATTTTGCGGTTTCATGATATCACTGCCGGGCCGTTCACCCTTTCGGGCAACGTGCAGGCGGGGATTCTGGCGCTCGGGCTGAACGAGGGGGCCTATATGGCCGAGATTTTCCGCGCCGGGATCGATGCGGTGGATCGCGGCCAGACCGAGGCGGCGAAATCGCTCGGCATGGTGCCGGGGCAGATCCTGCGGTTCGTGGTGCTGCCGCAGGCGTTGCGGATCATTTTGTTGCCGATCGGCAATCAGTTCAACATCATGCTGAAGAATTCGACATTGGTGAGCGTGATCGGGGTTTCCGAGATGCTTCTGGTGACCGAGACGATCAACTCGGCGACGTTTCGTACCTTCGAGCTGTACTCGGTGCTGGCGCTGTATTTTCTGGCTCTGACATCGATCTGGGGCGGGGTGATGCGCTATGTCGAATGGCGGATGGATCGCGGGGCCGCGCGCGGCGATGCGGCGGTGATCGGTATGCTGCAGGGCGAGCACATCTGATGGCGGACGTGCTGGTGCAGGCGGAGCGGGTCGAGAAATTCTTTGGCCCGAACAAGATCCTCGATGGTGTCAGCTTCACCGTGACGCGTGGCGAGACCGTCGTGCTGATCGGCTCATCGGGCTCGGGCAAGACCACGTTGCTGCGCTGTATCAATCATCTGGAAAAGATCGAGGCGGGGCGGATCACGGTCAATGGTTTTCTGATCGGCTATCGCGACCGGCGCGGCGTGCTGATCGAGGATCGGGAGCGCAATATCGCGCGCCAGCGCCGCGATGTCGGCATGGTGTTCCAGCGGTTCAATCTGTTCGCCAATCTGAGCGTGCTCGACAACATTATTCTGGCGCCGATGCGGGTGCGCGGCGAAAGCCGGGAGGTGGCGACCGGAAGGGCGATGCGGCTGCTCGCGCGGGTGGGGCTGGCCGAGAAGGCGCGCAGCTTTCCGGCCTCGCTCTCGGGCGGGCAGCAACAGCGCGTCGCGATCGCCCGCGCCCTTGCGATGGAACCGGCGGTGATGCTGTTCGACGAACCGACCAGCGCGCTCGACCCGGAAATGGTCGGCGAAGTGCTGGCCGTGATGCGCGGGCTCGCGCAGGACGGCATGACCATGATGATCGTGACCCACGAAATGGGCTTCGCGCGCCAAGTGGCGGACCGCATCATCGTGATGGACCGGGGGCGCATCGTGGAGGACGGGCCGCCCGAACGATTGTTCAATGCTCCCACCCACCCCAAAACCCGCGCCCTGCTCGCAGCACGGCATTGATAGGCTGAGGCTGGATTTGAGGGGCGGTTTAGGAAGGCCAGGGGCTCTCCCTCCGGAGCCATTCCAGCGATGAAGAGCATCGCTGGAACCTTCGGCTCCTCTGCCCCTGGACCCCGTTAAAGGCGGAGCCTTTAAAATCCATCAGTTTTAGGCAAGGGGAGGGCGACCCGGGCCAGATCATTGGAAAGTCCGAGGCAGCGCTCTCCCCTTGCCTAAAACTAGCGGGTTCTAAGGGCTCCGCCCTTAGTGGGGGTCGAGGGGGCAAAGCCCCCCGCCTTCCTTACTCGCTCTTCAAAAACAACAGCAGTTTATCGATGGCTTCCTGTTTGCCGAGGCCTTCGAGGGCGCCGTATTCGGCGGCGAGGCGTTCGAGGGCGGCTTCGAAGATCTGGCGTTCGGAGAAGCTCTGGTCGGGTTGGCCTGCGTTGCGGTGGAGGTCGCGCACGACTTCGGCGATGGCCATCGGGTCGCCGGAGTTGATTTTGGCTTCGTATTCCTGGGCGCGGCGGGACCACATGGTGCGTTTGACCCGGGCGCGGCCTTTGAGGGTGGCGAGCACCTCGTCGAACGATTTTTTGCTGGAGAGTTTGCGCAGTCCGGCGGTGCGGGCCTTGTTGACCGGCACCCGCAGGGTCATGCGGTTCTCATCGAAGGTGATGTGGATGAGTTCGAGTTTCTGGCCGGCGATTTCCTCGGCGGCGATGCGATCGACCTTGCCGACGCCGTGGGTCGGGTAGACCACGTGATCGCCGGGCTTGAAATTTTCCGCCTTGGCGATCGCGCGTTGCGGCAGCACCGGGCGGGGGCCGGGTGGCGGCATGGCATCGCGTTCGACCGTCGGTGCGGCGGCTTCGGCCTCGGGCGCGGGCATCTCGGGTTGATCGTCC
>JAQTXO010000466.1 GCA_028688765.1 Acidiphilium sp.
CGGCGGCAATTACTAGTTTGCGGTGGCGCCGCTGGTGAAGACGGTCGAGGCCGAGCATCCCCAATACAAGGGTGGGGTGTTCGTGGTGACGATTCGGCCGGGTCTCGAAATCAAGGCGATGAAGGCGGGCGGGATTTTTACCGTCGGCAATATGAGCTTCACCGCCAAGCCGGATGCGTTTCTGGCCGGGTTGAAAAAGGTGAAGTCGCTGATTTCGGACGGGATGCTGGTGGGGCCGCCGGTCGCTTATGCGACCAACGACCTCACGATCATGATTCCGAAGGGCAATCCGGGGCATATCACCGGGCTCAAGGATTTCGGTAAACCCGGCGTGAAGCTGGTGATGCCGAACCCGGCCTTCGAGGGAATTGCCCGGCAGATCGAGGCCAGCCTGGTGAAGGCGGGGGGCAAGGCGCTGGAGCAGAAGGTCTATGAGACCGGGGTGAAGGATGGTTCGACGATCCTGACCCATATCCATCATCGCCAGACGCCCCTGTTCCTGATGCAGGGGTTGGCGGATGCCGGGGTGACCTGGAAATCGGAAGCGATTTTTCAGGAGCAGATCGGCCACCCGATCAGCAACATCGATCTACCGGCGAAATACAACACCACGGCGATCTATGGCGGGGCGATGGTGAAGGATGCGGCGCATCCGGCTGCCGCGAAAGCCTGGTTGTCCTTCGTGCAGACGCCTGCGGCATTGAAGATTTTCGAGCATTACGGGTTCAAACCCTACAAGAAGTGATCCTCGACCCCCGGTCCGTTATGCGGGCCGGGGTATTTTCATGTCCATTTCGTTATGATATCGTAACGATTTAGATGTGCGAAAATGGTGGGGTTCAGCGGGATTTTTTCGGTTTTCGGATGGTGTCGTAGCGGAGGGGCGAGCCTGGGGGATAGACCGGGATGAAGTTGCGCGGGTTGGCGGGGTTGGGGATGAAATAGCAGATGCTGCGATCGTCGAGGTCGGGCGGCGCGGGTGGCGGGATGGGTTGGGGTGAAGGTTTGGGGCGCGGTTGGCGCTTGCGCTTGGGCAGAGCGAGGAGGGCGGGGGGTTTGATGCCGCAGAGGTGGCAGAGGGGGCGGAGGATGCGGGGGATGGCCGGGTTTCGGGCGATCGCGTCCAGCATGTCCGGCTGGTGAGGAGGTGTTCGATCTGGGCGATGAAGCCGTTGACGGTGTAATGGGCGAAGGCGCGGCGGAGGATGCCGAAGCGGCGCGGCAAGGGCGGCGGCGGGCCGAGGCTTGGGGTGTGCCAGTTGCGGAGCCATGCCGGGGCGCGGAATTCGCGCGGGGAGTCGGATTGGGACTGCTCGGAATGGGGGCGCGGGGATCGCGGGCGGTGCGGGCCGGGGGTGGCGGCGATGGCGTCGAGCAGGCGGTTGATGAGGCTGCTGAACCGGGCGTCGAGCAGGCAGAGCAGCGGGAGGGCGATGCCGAGGAGTTTGTGCCGGGTGGCCATGGTCTCGCGCAGTTTGCGCGCGGTGAAGGTCAGTTTTTCCTTCAGGGTGAGAGGGGTGTAGGTGGGGGTCCAGGGCATTGCGATTGTATACGCCCGGGGGTGGGGAGGTGAGAAAGCGGGGACACGAAAAAGAAGGCTACTTTTTTGAAAAAAAGTAGCAAAAAACTTTCGCTCCTATGGGGCACGGGCGTTTTCACCGGCACGGACCCGGATTCAAAAAAGTTTTTTGGTTCTTTTTTTCAAAAAAGAACCCTTCTTCCCTACCCCCTTACTTCTGCGCCCAAGGCAGCCCCTCATGTTTCCACCCCGCGACATGGCCGCGACGGCCGCGCTGGTCCTGGGGGCCTTCGAAACCGTCCTTGATGTTGTAGACGTGTTTGAATCCGGCGGCCTGGGCGGCTTTGGCGGCGGCCATGCTGCGGCCGCCGGTGCGGCAGAGGAAATAGACGTGATGGTCGGGGCCGATTCCGGCTTCCTGCAAATGATCGAGGAATTGCGGGTTGGGCTGCATAGTGGGGAAAACCTGCCATTGCACCGGGATGATGTGTTTGCCTGCCTGCGACAGGTCCGGCATGCCGACGAAATTCCATTCCGCAACGGTCCGCACGTCGCAGATCACGGCGTCCGGGTTGCTCATCAGGGCTTCCCAGACCTGCTTGGGGGCGACATCGTCAATCATGGTTTCCTCCATTAGGATAGTGGCAACTTTGTCCGGTTTGGGCCGGACGCTCGATATATTCAAGATAAGCGATCCATATAACCGATCCGCGGGGACAGCACGATGACGATAGCACCGAAGACCAATTTCGCAGAAGGGGTGAGCGCGGAGGGGCTTGCCGGTGCGATCGGGCATACGCCGTTGATCCGGTTGCGGCGGGCCTCCGACGTGACGGGGTGCACGATACTGGGCAAGGCCGAGTTCATGAATCCGGGCGGTTCGGTCAAGGATCGCGCGGCTTTGGCGATGATCGAGGCGGCGGAGGCGGCGGGGACGCTCAAGCCGGGCGGCACGATCGTCGAAGGCACGGCGGGCAATACCGGGATCGGGCTGACGCTGGTGGCCAATGCGCGGGGGTATCGGTGCATCATTGTGATGCCGGAAACACAAAGCCGTGAGAAGATCGATTTTCTGCGGATGATCGGGGCGGATTTGCGGCTGGTGCCGGCGAAACCGTATCGCGATCCCGGCAATTACGTGCACGTGTCGCGCCGGATCGCCGAGGAAACCGGGGCGTTCTGGGCCAATCAGTTCGACAATACCGAGAATCGCGAGGGGCACCGGCGGACCACGGGGGCGGAAATCTGGGCGCAGACCGGCGGGCGGATCGATGCGTTCACCTGCGCCTGCGGCACCGGGGGGACACTCGCGGGCGTTGGCATGGCGCTCAAGGCGCATAATCCGGCGGTGCGGATTATTCTGGCCGACCCGGATGGCAGCGCGCTCTATGATTGGGTGACGACCGGGGAGCTGAAATCGGCCGGATCGTCGATCACCGAAGGGATCGGGCAGGGGCGGGTGACCGGCAACCTCGAAGGAGCACCGATCGATGGGGCCGTGCGGATCGGAGATGCCGCGATGCTGGAACAGGTGTTCGACCTGATGATCCATGAAGGGCTCTCGATCGGCGGCTCGGCGGGAATCAACGTGGCTGCCGCCATCGCGGTCGCGCGGGAAATGGGACCGGGACATACCATCGCGACCATTTTGTGCGACGGGGCGGCGCGGTATCAGTCGAAATTGTTCAACCCGGAATTTCTGGCGAGCAAGA
>JAQTXO010000467.1 GCA_028688765.1 Acidiphilium sp.
TATCGGCATCGCCGGCTCCCGCCTCTTTTTCGCGGACGGCACCCTCCAGGAAGTCGGCGGCATCATCTGGAAAATGGGCGATGGCTGGAACTGGGGCCGCAACGGCGATGCCGCCGCCCCCCAGTTCAACTACCTCCGCGACGCCGATTACGTCTCCGGCGCCGCCCTCATGCTCCGCCGCGAAACGTTCGAATCCCTCGCCGGGTTCGACACCCACTACGCCCCCGCCTACTACGAAGACACCGACCTCTGCTTCCGCGTCCGCGCCCTCGGCCTGCGCGTCGTCGTCCAGCCCGCCTCCGAAATCGTCCACCTCGAAGGCGTCTCCAACGGCACCGACGTCGCAGGCACCGGCCTCAAGCGCTACCAGCAGGTCAACCACCGCAAATTCTACCTCCGCTGGAAATCGGTGCTCGACAAACACCGCATGAACGCGGAACACCCCGAGCTCGAAGCCGAACGCACCACCCTCCGCCGCGCCTACTTCATCGACGACACCATCCTCACCCCGGATCAGGATGCCGGCTCCAACGCCGCTCTCCAGCACATCATCGCCCTCCAGCATCTCGGCTACAAAGTCACCTTCATCCCGTCGGACAACATGGCGCGGATCGACCCCTTCACCCGCGCCCTCGAAAAACGCGGCGTCGAATGCCTCTACGCCCCCTATTTCTGGTCGGTCGAGGAAGTCATGCGGAAAGCCCGCATCGCACCCGACCTCGTCTATTTCCACCGCTTCTCCAACGCCTCCAAATACGCCGCCGTGGTCCGCGAAAAATTCCCCGCCACCCGCCTGATCTACAACGTGGCGGACGTTCATTTCCTCCGCGAGGAACGCGAAGCCGAACTCACCGACAATGCAGCCCTCCGCGCCTCCGCCGCCCTCAAGCGCAGGCGCGAACTCGCCGCCATGCAGCAGGTCGATTGCGTCATCGTCCACTCCTCGGCCGAAGCCGAATTCCTCCGCCCCCTCCTGCCCGATACCCATATCGAAACCGTCGCCTGGGCCGTCCCCCTCCGCCCCACCAGAATCCCTTTCGCCGAACGCACCGGCTACGGCTTCGTCGGCGGCTTCCGCCATCCCCCCAACGTCGATGCGGTGAAATACTTCGTCGAAACCATCATGCCCGCCCTCCCGCAATCCGAATCCCAGCGCTTCACCATCATCGGCAGCAACATGCCGCCCGAAATCGCCCAGCTCCACAGCGCCGGCATTGATGTCCGCGGCCACGTCCCCATCCTGGCGGACGCCCTGAACCACCTCCGCTGCACCATCGCCCCCCTCCGCTACGGCGCCGGCGTCAAAGGCAAAGTCCTCGAATCCTTCGCCCACGGCCTCCCCTGCCTGATGTCCGAAATCGCCGCCGAAGGCCTCCCCATCGAAGGCGACCTGACCTGGCTGATCGCCCGATCCCCCAAAGACTTCGCGGAAAAATTGTCCCGAATCCTCACCGACGAGGACTGGAACGAACAAATCTCGGCCCTCGCGATCAACCTGATCGAGACGCGATTCTCCGCGAAGGCGACCACGTCCCAATTGCAGCAGGCCCTTGAATGCAAACTGCAATGACCGATCAGGAATCTCCCGACCGGATCAGCTATCAATGCAATGTCTGCGCCGGGATCAACGAATTTGTGGAGGTAACGACGCTCGACCGCGAAACCGGCCAATGCCGCCATTGCCACGCGCAGGTAAGGCTCCGCGCCATCGTCCATCTGATCAGTAAAGCGATGTTCGGCCAATCCATGCCGGTCAAATACTGGCCCGAAGACACCGGAATCAAGGGCATCGGAATCAGCGACTGGGCCGGATACCAGCCCTTCTTCGAGCAAAAGATCGACTATATCAACGGCCAGTACCACGAAGAACCGAGGATCGATGTCCGCTCACCACCGGAGCATTTGATCGGCACGGCCGATTTCGTCTCGTGCAGCGATGTCTTCGAGCATGTCGATCCCCCGATAGAGCTTGCCTTCACCGGCATCCATTCTCTTCTCAAGCCCGGCGGATGGCTGATCTTCTCCGTTCCCTACTCGTTCGAGGAAACCGTCGAGCATTTTCCAGACCTCTACGAATGGAACATCCAGAACGAAGCGAACGACTATGTTCTGCGGAACCGGACGCGCGATGGCCACGAGCAGGAGTTCCGAAATCTCATTTTTCACGGCGGGCCGGGACAGGTTCTCGAAATGAGGGTCTTCGGTTATCACGACCTTATAAAACTTCTGCAGGCTGTCGGATTTTCCGACATCGCCCCAATGGGAAATGATGTTTTCGAGTTCGGAATAAGACAGTCGCATCCGTGGAGCCGTCCGATTGCTGCACGAAAGATATAGATGGACTTTCGGAAAACCGGTAAGGGATAGTGGAAAAAGTCTGTGGACGGAAAGATGACTGATTATAAAGCCTTGATTCTCAATCTGGACCGCAGCCCAGACAGATTGAAGGCAATGGACAATAATTTCTCGGAATTCCGCGAAAATATAATCAGAATACCCGGCGTTTACGGTAGATATCTACCATTAGCAGCTGCTTCAAAATTAGCGGGTCAGTCCATCGACAAAAAATTGCTAGGAAGACTTGGATGCATGCTGTCACATGTTTCGGCTTGGGAATATGTCGTCCAAAACTCGATTGAAAATGCGCTTATATTAGAAGATGATACGTATCCAATCAGGGAGATCCCACAAAACTTTTCATCCATCGGCCTACCCACTGGGTACGACATTTGCTTCGTAAATGAGCGAATGGCATTCGGGCTCAATCCTTCGGGGCCGGAGTTGTATGTCTCCACCGGGGATGCCGTGCAGAATTTTCCCGAAGATCATAATGCGCCGGGGGGCGATGGATATCTTCTAAGCAATAACGGTGCGCGCCGTCTCCTAGAAATATTTAGCCAAGACGGTTTTGATGGTTTTTTGGATTGGAGACTATTGGCTTATTCTCTTGATTCAATTGATTTAATCGATCTCCCCAAGAGCCATACGGCGCGTGTAGTCATCCAAATCATACAGTCAACTTATAGAACCAGACCGAAAATACAGGGTTTTGTTTTAAAACATCCCTTTATCAAAACAGATTCCAGCGATACGATTATTAATGAGATGGAATATGAGCCTTAAGATTTGACATCGATTTGAACCGAATTCTTAGTATATTAAATCGGGGGTTCTATGTTCATGGTAATATTTAGAAATCAAGCAAGCGGATCGGGAAACCGCTTATG
>JAQTXO010000468.1 GCA_028688765.1 Acidiphilium sp.
CGCGATGACCGCGCGGTAGTGGTCGAGCAGGGTGTCGCGCCCGGTCGAGGGCGTGGCGGCCTCATCGTATCGCCCGGTGGCGGGGTCGAGCACCAGCATGGATTGGGTGGCGTAATAGCGCCCGATCAGCGCGAGTTCGGCCTTGGCCGCGACCGAGGTTTTGAACCGTCCCGCCAGTGTGAGTGCGGCAATGATGGCATCGAGCAGGCCGACCGGGACGGAGCGGAACCGCGCCCTCTGGTTGAGCAGGTCGAACAGCATCTGGCCCTGCGCGCGCGGGGTGATTGCCGGACCCGGCCCGCCGATCGGCAATATCCGGTTCCAGCGTGAGGGGTCATCGAGGCAATCCGCCAGATACCGCGCCAGATCGCGGTCGCTGATCGGTTTGCAGGCGGTCAAGCTGCCATCGCCGAAGATCAGGAAGGGTTTGCCGGCGCGGACCCGGGCGATCTGGCCGGACAGGGATTTGAAGAAGGCGGTGGGCCTGACGATCGAATACTTCATTCCCGAGCCGATCAGCGCGGCCTCGAAGGCGAGCTTGGCGTGCTGGAACGCGAGCAGCGGCTTCTGCACGCACAAAGCGGAGAGCAGGACGAACTGGCTCACTCCGGATTTACGCGCCATTTCGAGCACGGCGAGATGGGCGCGGTAATCGATCGCCCAGGCATCCTCCGGCACGCCGGTCCGCGAGGCCATGCAGGAGACCACGGCATCGAAGGACTCGCCCCTGAACCCGTCGCGCGCGAGGGCGGCGGCGTCAGTCACATCGACCACGCGGAACGTGGCGTTATCGAGCCCGGTGGCGGGAGCCTGGCGGACCAGACAGACCAGTTCGTGTCCGCGCGCGGCGAGTTCGTGCCGGACGGCGCGGCCGATCGTGCCGGTTGCGCCGAGCAGGCAGATCCTCATGGGCGCGGATCGCCCGCCATCAGGCGTGGAGTCCCGGCGCTTCGTGGCCGGTGCGGGCGACGTATTCGGTGTAGCCGCCGCCATAGTGGTGAATGCCCTCGGGGGTGAGTTCGAGCACCCGGTTCGACAGGGCGGCGAGGAAGTGTCGGTCGTGCGAGACGAACAGCATGGTGCCTTCATACTGGGTGAGGGCGGTGATCAGCATGTCCTTGGTCGCCATGTCGAGGTGATTGGTCGGCTCGTCGAGGACCAGGAAATTCGGCGGGTCGAACAGCATCAGAGCCATGACGAGACGGGCTTTTTCACCGCCGGAGAGGACGCGGCAGGGTTTGTCCACCTCGTCGCCGGAAAAGCCGAACGCGCCTGCGAGGCTGCGCAGCGCCCCCTGATTGGCGCGGGGAAACGCATCGTCGAGGGTTTCGAACACGGTGCGTGCGCCATCGAGCAGGTCCATCGCGTGCTGGGCGAAATAGCCGAGTTTGACGCTGCCGCCGAGGGTGACGCTGCCTTCATCCGGCGTGGTCGTGCCGGTGACCAGCTTGAGCAGGGTCGATTTGCCCGCGCCGTTGACGCCGAGGATGCAGCAGCGCTCGCGGCGGCGGACCAGCAGATCAAGCCCGGCATAGATCACGCGGTTGCCGTAGCTTTTATGCACACCGCGCAGATTGGCGACGTCGTCCCCCGAACGCGGGGCGGGCGCGAAATCGAAGGCCACGGTCTGGCGCCGCTTGGGCGGCTCGACCCGGTCGATCTTTTCCAGTTTCTTGACCCGGCTCTGCACCTGGGCAGCATGCGAGGCGCGGGCCTTGAACCGGTCGATGAAGGCGATCTCCTTGGCCAGCATCGCTTTCTGGCGGTCGAACTGCGCCTGTTGCTGCTTTTCGTTCATCGCGCGCTGCTGCTCGTAGAATTCGTAATCACCACTGAATTCGGTGAGGCTGCCGCCGTCGATCTCGATGATCTTGTTGACCACGCGGTTCATGAATTCGCGGTCGTGGGAGGTCATCAGCAGGGCGCCGTCGTAGCCCGCGAGAAATTGTTCGAGCCAGATAAGGCTTTCGAGATCGAGATGGTTGCTGGGTTCGTCGAGCAGCATGACATCGGGGCGCATCAGCAGGATGCGGGCGAGGGCGACGCGCATTTTCCAGCCGCCGGAGAGGGCGCCGACATCGCCGTCCATCATGTCCTGGCTGAAGCCGAGCCCGTCGAGCACTTCGCGGGCGCGGCCTTCGAGCGCATAGCCGCCGAGTTCCTCGAACCGGGCCTGCACATCGCCGAAGCGTTCGATGATGGTGTCGAGCTGGTCGGCCTGATCGGGATCGGCCATGGCGGCTTCGAGGGTTGCGAGTTCGGCCCCGATTTCGCTGACCGCGCCTGCCCCGCCCATTACCTCGGCGACCGCGCTGCGCCCCGCCATCTCGCCGACATCCTGGCTGAACAGCCCGATACTCACACCGCGATCGACCAGGATATTGCCTTCGTCCGCCTCCTCCGCGCCGGTGATCAGGCGGAACAGCGTGGTTTTGCCGGCACCGTTCGGGCCGACCAGCCCGATCTTTTCGCCGCGCTGAAGGGCAGCCGAGGCCTCGATGAAGACGAGGCGCTGGCCGTTCTGCTTGCTGATATTATCCAGTCGTATCATCGGTCCCCAAGGCGTCTGCGTGAGGGTTGCGATTAGACCAGATCGACCTTCACGTGAACCGGGGACCGTTCCCGCGCCCGGCGCTTTGCCCTACATCGATGGTATGGTGATCGACACCGTTCTGATCCTGACCGCGCTGGCCTTCGCCTGGAGCATGGGGGCGCACTATACCGGCGCCTGCATGGGCATGCCCTATGCGACCGGAAGCATCCGCCTGCGCCCGGCCCTGATTTCAATGGCCGTCCTGACCCTGATCGGCGCGGTAGTGCTGAGCCGCCGGGTGCTCGTTCATGTCGGGCACGGCATCGTCACCGGACAGGTGACGCCGGGGGCGGCGATCATTGTCATCGGCGTCGCCTTCCTGTTGACGACGCTGTTCACCCGGTTGCGGATTCCGACCTCGACCATCCAGATCCTGATCTTCGCGCTCATCGGCACCGCGATGGCGTCCGGACTCGGGGTAGCGTGGCGGGCGGTCGTTGATCTCGCCGTGCTTTGGGTGCTGGCCCCCTTCGTCGCCGCCGCAGCGGGATACGGGCTGACCTCGATATTCGATCGCTTCGCTTTGTTCCGCCGGGCGGATCGGGCGGCGCGGATCGGTCAGGTGCTCGCGATGGCGGGGGGGATTGCGTCGTTGAGCATGGGGGCCCACGATGTATCGAACGCGCCCGCGGTT
>JAQTXO010000469.1 GCA_028688765.1 Acidiphilium sp.
CCGAAACCTACGTGGTCCGCGCCGACGGCGAACTCCTCACCTGCGACCCCGTCGAGACCCTGCCGATGACCCAGCGCTACTTCCTGTTCTGATGCGCGCCACCAGCATCCTCCCGCAAGGCGACTGGCCCGCCACCGGCACCATCACGCTGGATTATGACCATCGCCACCGCCGCCGCATCCGCCTGCGCACCGATGCCGGGGCCGACCTACTGCTCGACCTCGCCGAGACCACCCATATCCGCGACGGCGACGGGCTCGATTGCGGCGCGGACGGCATCATCCGCGTCATCGCCGCGGCCGAACCGCTCGCCGAACTCACCGGCCCGCCGGAACTTCTCATCCGCCTCGCCTGGCATCTCGGCAACCGCCATCTCGACGTCGCCTTTCGCGGCACCTCCCTGCTGATCCGCGCCGATCACGTCATCGAAGCGATGGTCACCGGCCTCGGCGGCACCGTCACCCACAGCAAGGCCGCCTTCGACCCGGAATCCGGCGCCTACGCCCATGACCATGCCTGAACGCGACAAGCCTGAACACGACACGCCTGAACCCGACACGCCTGATGCCCTGCTCCACCTCCTCACCTGGCTGTCCCCCGCCTTCCCGACCGGCGGCTTCGCCTATTCCCACGGGCTCGAATCCGCGGTCGAATCCGGCGACGTCACCTCCGCCGACACCCTGCTCGACTGGATGACCGATCTGCTCCACCACGGATCGGGCCGCAACGACGCGATCCTGCTCCGTCACAGCCACCGGACCGACGATCTCGCCAGCATCGCCGCCTTCGCCGCCGCCTCTGCCCCCGCGCGCGAACTCGCCGCCGAAACCCTCCACCAGGGCAGCGCCTTCACCGCCGCCGCCCGTCTTTGGCTGCCCGATACCCTGGCCCGGACCTTCGCCGCCATCGGCCCGATCGCCTACCCCGTCGCGGTCGGTGCCCTCGCCGCCGCCACCGGCATCGCGGAAGACGCCGCCACAATCGCCTACCTCCATGCCTGGACCGCCAACCTCGTCTCCGCCGGCGTCCGCCTGATCCCGCTCGGCCAGACCGCCGGCCTCGCCGTGCAGCACGCGCTCGACCCGATCCTCCACGCCACCGCCGCCCTCACCCGCGACCTCCCGCTCGATGCCATCGCCAGCGCCTGCATCGCCGCCGAAATCGCCGCGATGCGTCACGAAACCCAATACACGAGGCTGTTCCGCTCATGAGCAAAACCGCATTACGCGTCGGCGTCGGCGGCCCGGTCGGCTCCGGCAAGACCGCCCTGATGGACGCGCTGTGCCGCGCCTTCCGCGACCGGTTCGACATCGCGGCGATCACCAACGACATCTACACAAGGGAGGACGCCGAATTCCTCACCCGCGCCGGTTCGCTGATCCCCGAGCGCATCCTCGGCATCGAAACCGGCGGCTGCCCCCATACCGCGATCCGCGAGGATGCCAGCGCCAACCTCGCCGGCGTCGCCGACCTGCAACACCGCTTCCCCGCCCTCGATCTCATCCTGATCGAATCCGGCGGCGACAATCTCGCCGCCACCTTCAGCCCCGAACTCGCCGACATCACCCTCTACGTGATCGACGTCTCGGCCGGCGACAAAATCCCCCGCAAGGGCGGCCCCGGCATCACCCGCAGCGATCTGCTGGTCATCAACAAAATCGACCTCGCCCCCTATGTCGGCGCGGATCTCGGCGTGATGGACCGCGATGCGAAGCGCATGCGCGGCGAGCGCCCCTTCGTCTTCACCAACATCCGCACCGGCCAGGGCGTGACCGCCATCGCCGATTTCATCATCCACACCGGCGGCCTCGCCTGACGCAACGCAGGGATCACCCGGCGCGCCCCGCCGCAGGGTTTACGCCCGCACGCCGCACGCTATATGTAGCCAAGGCTACAAATCAGAGACCGATGCAGGATTGACCGCGTGAGCGAAACCCGAACCCGCCTGAGCGACCGCACCGCCGCCGCGATCAGCGAGCGTCTCGCCGGCACAATCCGCCGCCGCAATCCGCTGCTGTTCGTCGGTCCCGCCGTCGTCGTCTCGATCGCCTACATGGACCCCGGCAATTTCGCGACCAACATCCAGGCCGGCGCCGCCTACGGCTACACCCTGCTCTGGGTGGTCGTCATGGCGAGCCTGATCGCCATGCTGTTCCAGGCCCTCTCGGCCAAGCTCGGCATCGTCACCGGCCGCAACCTCGCCGAACTCTGCCGCGACGAATTTCCCACCACCCTGACCATCCCGATGTGGATCGTCAGTGAAATCGCCGCGATGGCGACCGACCTCGCCGAATTCCTCGGCGGCGCCATCGGCATCTCATTGCTCACCCACATCCCGCTCTTCGCCGCCATGGTGATCACCGGCCTCATCACCTACGCGATCCTCCTGCTCGACCGGCGCGGCTTCCGCCCGATGGAAATCGTCATCGGCGCGCTGGTCGGGGTGATCAGCCTCTGCTACCTCGCCGAAATGTTCATCGCCCCGGTCGATTGGGGCCAGACCGCCCTTCATTCGGTCCTGCCGAACATTCCCAACGCCGCCGCCCTCACCATCGCGGTCGGCATCGTCGGCGCGACCGTCATGCCCCACGCGCTCTATCTCCACTCCGGCCTCACCGGGGGCCGCGTCGCCCCGCGCAACCCCGCCGAAAAGCGCCTGCTGCTCCGCTTCTCCAACCGTGAAGTCATCATCGCCCTCGGCATCGCGGGCTTGGTCAACATGGCCATGGTGATCATGGCCTCCAGCGCCTTTCATCTCGGCCATTCCGGCATCGCCGATATCGGTGCGGCCTACCACACGCTGGTCCCGCTGCTCGGTGCCGGAGCCGCCGCGATCTTCCTGGTCTCGCTGCTCGCATCGGGCATTTCAAGCTCCGTGGTCGGCACCATGGCCGGTCAGCTCATCATGCAGGGCTTCGTCGGCTTCACCATCCCGATCTGGCTGCGCCGGGTTCTGACCATGATCCCCGCCTTCATCGTGGTCGGCCTCGGGGTCGATCCCACCCGCGCCCTGATCATCAGCCAGGTCATCCTCAGCCTCGCCCTGCCGGTGCCGATGCTGGCCCTGGTCTGGTTCACCCGCAAAAAATCACTGATGGGCGCTCACGCCAATCGCGGCCTCACGGATGTCGCGGCCCTGCTCGGCGCCGCGATCATCCTGCTCCTCAACATCATCCTGATCGCCCAGACCTTCGGCCTGCCGATCCCGTTCCTCGGCTGATCAGGCC
>JAQTXO010000470.1:0-2455 GCA_028688765.1 Acidiphilium sp.
TAATTGCGTACATCCCGCGCGAGGATGCTGCCGTTTCCGTAAGCGTAAGCGCCCGATGATTTCGCCGATCGTCAATAAACGACGGGCTCGTCCGCCGGTGCATCCGGATTGCTTGTCACGGCGTAGTGACCTACAAGATGTTCGATGGCACAGGATTTATCGGCTTGAGTGGCAATGCGGCCGGTTCGGTTGCGGATGATGGTCTCGGCCAGCTTCTGCGGCGATGCGCCGAGCGCGACCCTCAGGCTCTCAAGGCGATTTATGACGCGATGGCGCCGACGATGCTCGGCGTCGCCCTGCGGCTTCTGCGTAACCGGCCCCACGCCGAGGAGACCTTGCAGGATGCGTTCCTGCAGATCTGGCGCAACGCCGACCGGTACGATCAGAGCCGGGGATCGCCCAAGGCCTGGATGATCGGGATTTTGCGCTACCGGGCGCTCGATCGGCTGGAGACGGAACGGCGCCACACCGGCACGGATGAACTGCCCGATGTGGCGGCGGACATGCCGGTAGGCATCGAGGACAGCCGGGCGCTGGCGACCTGCATCGAGGAATTGCCGGAAACATGGCGCAAATCCGTGATGCTGTCCTATGTCGAGGGATATTCGCACAGTGAGATCGCCGAGCGGATCGATACACCGCTTGGCACTGTGAAAAGCTGGATCGTCCGCGCGCTCGCGGCCCTCAAGAAGTGTATGGAACGATGAGCGAGATCCTGCCGCAACAGCCGGATCGGGCCGGGCTTTACGTGTTCGGGTTGCTGCGCGGGCAGGAACGCCGGGAGTTCGAGGCTGATCTGGCGGTCGATCCGGTGCTCGGGCGCGAAGTTGCGGCCTGGCAGGAGAGGATGCTCCCGCTCTCGCTGGCGATTCCGCCGGTCGTACCGTCCGAGACGATCTGGCCGGAAATTGCCCGGCTGATTGCGCCGCGCGAGGCTGTAACCGCCGGGCCGGTGCGCGCGATGGCGAGCCGTCGTGCCGGCGGATGGGCAGGGTGGTGGGATAATGTGGCGGTTTGGCGCGGTATCGGGGCGGTTGCGGTTGCGGCACTCGTCGCGCTCATCGTCGTTCGGCCGCAGCCGGTTTCACCGCCGGGGATGGTCGCGGTGCTGAGCAGCAAGGCCGGGCCGGTCTTCACCGTCGCTTTGCGCAGCGATGGCGCCATGAGTATCGCCCCGGTCGGCAACGCGAAGCCGCCACCGGGCAAGGTGTGGCAACTCTGGGCGGTGGCGGGCGGTGAGAAGCCGGTGCCGGTTGGCTTCGTCGAGCCGGGCAGGACGATTTTGCCGCGTAACGATATGCCGCCGGACATGCGCAAGCCGCAGATTTTGATGGCCGTGACGGTCGAGCCGCCGGGCGGTTCGCCGACCGGGCAACCGGATACACCCATCGTGTTCTCAGGGCCGCTGTTGCCGATCAACGGGTCGTGACGGCCGTGGTGTGAGCGCGAAATCCAGCGTTTCGGCGCTGGATTTACTGGTTTTTGTCGAGCAGTTTCAGATAAGCGGGCGACATTTTCTGGCCCGGGAAGAAACTCATCACCACCATCGGCGGCAGGCGCTACAACGGCGGGAACACGAAATCGCTCGATGCCGCGATGGAGTGGCACTTATCGCATGAGGCGACCTTGCCATAAGCCAGCGCTTTGCCGGTGGGGCTGAACATCGCCATCACCCAGTTGCGATTGGCCTTGTCGTAGCCGGGCAGTTTCAACATGGCGGTGATGGTGCCGAGTTTTTTGCCCTCGTCGAAGTTTTCCTTGATCAACAGGCTGCCGGGCGGGAACTTAGTGACGCTGGCGACACCGTGGGTTGCCGCGGTGAGGGCAGGGGCGTTTGCCCGGTCGATCGTGTAGTAATCGGCCATGCGGGAGCCGAACATGTCGAGGTGGCTGCCTTCGAGGAGTTTGCCGTGGTCACGCAAGGTCTGGACCTGTCGCCACAGGCTGGCGGGCGTGGGAGCGGAGACGGGGCCGGATTGTGCCGCAGCGGGCGCGATGACCAGCGCGGTCGCCATGATCACGGCAAGGGCCGGGCCGAGCGTCGCTTTCAGTGAACGGATTTTCATGATTGATCGGTGCATGGCTGGCCGATCGGGTCAAGCGGCGAAGGGCCGGACCGGGCCGATATCGCGGCGTATTGAACGGCGACTTCCCTGTTGGCGGAAAATTTTCGCGTGGAAAGGATCTGTTAAGGATCGCCGGTTATTTGTATTCGGCAGGATGGATGGACGGAGCTGAAGCGATTTGATATCGCGGGCGGCAGCACAGGAGACGCTCATGAATCGGCGCGACCCTACGACGCTGCGGAGTCATCGGTGGTTCGGCGCGGCGGATCTGCGGAGTTTCGGGCATCGGTCCCGCATCAGGCAACTCGGGTTCGGGCTCGATGAGATTGCCGGCAAGCCGGTGATCGCGATCATCAATACCTGGAACGGTCTGGCACACTGCCACGGGC
>JAQTXO010000470.1:2465-3224 GCA_028688765.1 Acidiphilium sp.
GCGCGGGTCGAGGCGATCAAGCGGGGGATTCTGCAGGCGGGCGGGTTTCCGGTCGAAGTGCCGGTGATGGCGCTGCCGGAAAACTTCGTGAAGCCGACCACCATGCTGTATCGCAATCTACTGGCGATGGAGGTGGAAGAGAATTTGCGCTCTCTGCCGGTGGACGGCGCGGTGCTGATGGGCGGGTGTGACAAGACCACGCCCGCGACGATCATGGGCGCGATCAGCGCCGGACTGCCCGCGATTTTCATGCCGGCGGGGCCGATGCTGCGGGGTAATTGGGGCGGACAGATACTCGGTTCCGGCTCGGATATCTGGAAATACTGGGACGAAAAGCGGGCAGGGAGGATTTCCGAGGCGCAGTGGTCGGAAATGGAGGCGGGGATCGCGCGGTCGGACGGAGTGTGCATGACGATGGGCACCGCGATGACCATGACCTCGCTGGCCGAGGTGCTGGGATTGACGCTGCCGGGGGCGACATCGATTCCGGCGCCGGATTCCGGCCATGCGCGGATGGCGGCAGCGACGGGTGAGCGGGCGGTCGATCTGGTCTGGCAGGATATCAAGCCCGCAGATCTGTTGAGTGCCGCGAGTTTCGACAATGCGATCATCGCCAGCGCGGCGCTGGCCGGTTCGACCAATGCGATCATTCATCTGATCGCGATGGCGCGGCGGGCAGGGATCGCGCTGGGGCTCGCCCGGTTCGATGCGCTTTTAGACGGGATTCCGGTGCTGGCCGATATACGGCCTTCGGGCGCC
>JAQTXO010000471.1 GCA_028688765.1 Acidiphilium sp.
TCAGTTCGCCTCGGCGATTGCGCGCAGGGTGCCGCTCGCGACCAGGTGGCGGGCGTGGTCGATATCGGGTGCCAGCAGCCGGTCGTCGGTCAAAGGGGGGATTTCGCGGCGCAGCAGGGCGTGGGCGGCGCGGAGCGGGGCGCTGGTTTGCAGCGGGGCGAGACAGTCGAGCGCCTGGCAGGCGACGAGGTATTCGATGCCGAGGATGGCGGCGAGGTTTTCGGTCATTTGCAGGCTGCGGCGGGCACCGTGGGTCGCCATCGAGACATGGTCCTCCTGATTGGCGGAGGTCGGGATGGAATCGATGCTGGCGGGGTGAGCCATCATGCGGTTTTCGGCGGTGAGGGCGGCGGCGGTGACATGGGCGATCATGTAACCGGAGTTGAGGCCGGGTTTCGGGGTCAGGAAGGCGGGCAGGCCGGAATGGGCGGGATCGACCAGCATGGCGATGCGGCGCTCGGCGATCGAGCCGGTCTCCGCGAGGGCCAGAGCCAGCAGGTCGGCGGCGAAGGCGACCGGTTCGGCGTGGAAATTGCCGCCGGAGATAACCTCGCCCTCGGCGGCGAAGACCAGGGGATTGTCGGTCACGCCATTGGCTTCGATGGTCAGGGTGCGTTCGACCTGGGCCAGCAGGTCGAAGACCGCGCCCATCACCTGCGGCTGGCAGCGCAGGCAGTAGGGGTCCTGCACGCGGGGGTCGCCGATGCGGTGGGAGTCGCGGATTTCGCTGTTCGTGATCAGGCGGCGAAGGGTGGCGGCGACCTCGATCTGGCCGGGATGGCCGCGCAGGGCGTGGATACGGGGGTCGAACGGGGCATCGGAGCCACGGGCGGCATCGGTGCTCAGCGCGCCGGTGATCAGGGCGGACTGGCAGAGATCCTGTGCGGCGAACAGGGCCGTGAGCGCGATGGCGGTGGAGACCTGGGTGCCGTTGAGCAAGGCGAGGCCTTCCTTCGGGCCGAGGGTGAGCGGGGCGAGCCCGGCTTCGGCGAGGGCGGTGGCGGCGGGTTTACGCACGCCGTGAACCACGGCATCGCCGATGCCGAGCAGGCAGCAGGTCATGTGGGCGAGGGGCGCCAGATCGCCCGACGCACCGACCGAGCCCTGGGCGGGGATGACCGGGAGGATGTCGTGCGTGAGCAGGGCGATGAGGGCGTCGATCGTTTCGGGGCGGATGCCGGAGGCGCCGTGGGCGAGGCTTGCGATTTTCAGGCCGAGGATCAGGCGGACGATGGGGGCGGGCAGGGGATCGCCGACGCCGGCGGCGTGGGAGAGGACGAGGTTGCGTTGCAGGGTCGCGAGGTCGGCGCGGTCGATGCGCGTCGAGGCGAGCAGGCCGAAGCCGGTGTTGATGCCGTAGACCGCGTCGTCGCGCTGGACGATCGCGGCGACGGTGGCGGCACTGGCGGCGATCGCTGCGCGGCTTTCGCCGGTGAGGGTGAGGTATTCGCCGGTCTGGATCGCGCGCCAGTGGGAGACTGGCATATGGCCGGGGTTCAGGGTGATCATGCGTCGTTTCCCTTCAGGATACGCTGGTGCAGGGGCGCGGGGCCGATCCAGGCGAGGATTTCGGCGGGGTCGGCGACCGACCAGATCGCGAGGTCGCAGGATTTGCCGGTTTCGAGCGAACCGGTTTCGGCGGCGAGGCCGAGGGCGCTTGCCGCGTTGATGGTGATGCCGCGCCAGGCTTCGTCGAGGGTGAGGCCGAACAGGACGCAGGCCATGTGGGCGCAGAGGCGGAGCGACATGATCGGCGAGGTGCCGGGGTTGCAATCGGTGCCGATCGCGATGGCGCAGCCGGCGTGGCGCATGGCGGCGATATCGGGGGCGACCGGCTCGCGCAGCACGTAATAGGCACCTGGGAGGACGACGGCGACGGTGCCGGCGGCAGCCATGGCGGCGAGGCCCTCGGGGGCCGCGTATTCGAGGTGATCGGCGGAGAGCGCGGCGAAGCGGGCGGCGAGGGCGGCACCGCCGCCGTTGCTGAGTTGATCGGCGTGGAGTTTCACGGGCAGGCCGTGCGACCGGGCGGCTTCAAAAATTTCGGCGATTTCGGCGGGGGTGAAGGCGATGGATTCGCAGAACCCGTCCACCGCGTCGGCGAGGTGGTCGCGGGCGATCATCGGGATCATGGTGGTGCGGATCAGGTCGAGATAGGTGGCGCGGTCGTGCTCGGGCGGGAGTGCGTGGGCACCGAGATAGGTGGTGCGGACGCGCATGGTGGCATCGTTCAGCGCGCGGGCGGTGCGGAGGATGGCGAGTTCCGTGGTCTGGTCGAGCCCGTAGCCGGATTTGATCTCGATGGTGGTGACGCCTTCGGCGCGCCAGGCGGCGAGGCGGTTTGCGGCATCGGCGTGGAGCCGGGATAAGGAGGCGGCGCGGGTGGCGCGCATGCTGGCGAGGATGCCGCCGCCGCTGCGGGCGATGTCGGCATAGGGAACGCCCGCGAGGCGGCGGGCGAATTCGTCCGAGCGGTCGCCCGCGAAGATCAGATGGGTGTGGGGGTCGATCAGGCCGGGGGTGATCCAGCGGCCGTCGCAGTCGATGATTTCGGGAGCTGTGAGGCTCGCAGGCAGGTCGCGCTGGGGGCCGCACCAGATGATTTTGCCTTCGCGGCAGGCGATTGCCCCGCGTTCGATGCGGGCGAGGCCGGGCGCGGCGGCGGCGCAGGTGGCCAGATTCGCGTTGATCCAGAGCCGGTCGCAGATCATGTCGCCCCCTTTGCCGGAGTTCATCAGTTGTATATACAACTGGTCGCGAAACTTGTTCAAGTCCGATGCCGGAGGCTGCGATGACACGTTGTTTGTGGTTCGACTGGGCCTGGGTTGATGAGCGGTGGCAGGAGCGGGTGGCGCTCGACATCGATGCGGCGGGGATGATTGCCGCCGTGCGGGTGGGCGTGCCGGCCGAGGAAGCCGAGATTGTGCCGGGTGCTGCGATGCCGGGGCTGGCGAATGTTCATAGCCATGCGTTCCAGCGGGCGATGGCAGGGCTGGCCGAGCGCGGCAACCGGCCCGGCGAGGATTTCTGGTCGTGGCGGCACGTGATGTACCGCATCGCCAATGAACTCGATCCCGATGAGGTCGAGGCGGTGGCGGCGATGGCTTATGTCGAGATGCTGGAGGCGGGGTTCACCGTGGCCGGTGAGTTTCATTACCTGCATCATGGCCGCCCGGGTGCGGCTTATGCCGATCGGGCGGCGTTGGCCGGGCGGATTGTGG
>JAQTXO010000472.1 GCA_028688765.1 Acidiphilium sp.
GCCCAGGCCCGCATGACAGCCCGCACCGCCCCCGCCCCATCCCTTGATCGCCAAGCCGCCCTCTGGCAGGAGTTCGGTCGGCTCGAAGCCGAAGTCGAAGGCCTCAACCTCGACCCCCGCGCCGCCATCCTCACCCTCCTCCACCGCCTGAGGCCCGCATGACCAAGCGTTTCTACATCACCACGCCCATCTATTACGTGAACGGCGCCCCCCATATCGGCCACGCCTATTCCTCCATCGCGGCCGACGTCATGGCCCGCTTCAAACGCCTCGACGGCTACGACGTCGCCTTCCTCACCGGCACCGACGAACACGGCCAGAAAATCGAAAAAGCCGCAACCGATGCCGGCATCACCCCCCCGCACCTCGCGGCCCGCAACAGCGCCGCCTTCCGCGCCATGGCCAGCGCGATCAACCTCTCGAACACCGATTTCACCCGCACCACCGAACCCCGCCACAAAGCCGCCTGCGCCGCCATGTGGCAGGCGCTCGATGCTGCCGGCGCCATCCACCTCGGCCATTACGAAGGCTGGTACGCCACCCGCGACGAAGCCTTCTACAACGAGGACGAACTCACCACCGCGCCCGACGGCACCAAACGCTCCCCCTACGGCGCCCCGGTCGAATGGGTCCGCGAACCCTCCTACTTCTTCAAACTCAGCGCCTTCCAGGACCGCCTGCTCGACCTCTACGAATCCCACCCCGAATTCATCCAGCCCGCCTCCAGCCGCAACGAAGTGCTCAGCTTCGTCCGCTCCGGCCTGCGCGACATCTCGATCAGCCGCACCAGCTTCACCTGGGGCGTCCCCGTACCAAACGCCCCCGGCCACGTCATGTATGTCTGGATCGACGCCCTCACCAACTACCTCACCGCCCTCGGCTACCCCGACCTCTCAGCCCCCGCCATGCAGTTCTGGCCCGCGGACATCCACCTCGTCGGCAAGGAAATCACCCGCTTCCACGCCATCTACTGGCCCGCCATGCTGATGGCCGCCAACCTCCCCCTCCCCAAACGCGTCTTCGGCCACGGCTGGTGGGTCGTCGATGGCGAAAAAATGTCCAAATCCCTCGGCAACGCCCTCGAAATCCAGCCCCTCATCGCCGAATTCGGCATCGACCCCGTCCGCTTCTTCCTCCTCCGCGAAATCCCCTTCGGCAACGATGGCGACGTCTCCCGCCGCGCCATCATCACCCGCCTGAACACCGAACTCGCCAACGGCCTCGGCAACCTCGCCCAGCGCACCCTCAGCTTCATCGCGAAAAACGCCGGCGCCGTCATCCCCGAATCCGGCCCCGAAACCGAAGCCGACCACGCGCTGAACACCATCGCCGCAACCCTCCCCACCCGGTTCCGCGCCGCGATGGACCGTCTCGCCTATCAGGAAGCCCTCGAAGACATCTGGAAACTCATCCGCGCCGCCAACGCCTATATCGACCACGAACAACCCTGGGCACTCCGCAAAACCAACCCCGCCCGCATGAACCACGTCCTGCGCACCCTCTGCGAAACCCTCCGCATCGCTGCCCTCCTGCTCCAGCCCTTCATGCCGGACACCATGGAAAAACTGCTCGACCAGCTCGCCGTCCCGCCCGACTCCCGCACCTTCGCCGCCCTCGAAACCCCCCTCCCGACCGCCGCCCCGCTCCCCACCCCCACCGGCCTCTTCCCCCGCTTCATCGAACCGGACGCATGACCAAACCCCGCGCCGCCCGCCAGCCGCGCATGACGAAATCCCGCGCGGCCCACCAGCCGCACGATCCAAAACCCACAAATTTCCCTGAAAAAACCTGGTAGCGGCGGGCGGATTTGAACCACCGACCAAGAGATTATGATTCTCCTGCTCTACCGCTGAGCTACGCCGCCAACCGGTGCCGCCGAGGTAGCGCCCACCGCCACCCCTGTCAATCAGCCCCCATCACCCCGCCAGCTTCGCCCGCACCAACCCCACCAGATCGCCCACATTCCCCAGCCGATCGATCTCCCGGCTCCGGAATTTCACCCCGAACCGCTCCTCCACCGCGATCAGAATATTCACCTGCTTGTACGAATCCCACCCCGGCACATCCTTCGCCGACATCCCCATCGTCGGCGTCATCACATCGTCGCTGAACGCATCCCGGAAAATCGGCGTCATCGCCGCCAGAACCTCATCATCCGTCATCGCCTATCCTTCCTCTATCGTCATCGGCACATCCGCCGCCACAAACCCGTCCAGCGCCAGTTCGAACCCATCCCCCGCCGCCGCAAACCCCAGCCGCGCATAATGATCCCGAACCATATCATTCCGCCCGCTCGCCACAAACCGCCCGCGCAACCGCATTGCCCCGCGCCCCCGCGCCACCGCCACCACAACCCCCAGCATCGCAGTCTCTACCTGCCGCCCCAGCACCCGGCACGACATCAGCCAGCTATCGATCCCCCAAACCCCGCCCCCCTCATCGCGCAGAATCACCACCCCGATCATCCCGTTATCCCCGAACAGATCGACCAGCCGAAACTGCAACCCGCACACCCCCGCCGCCCCGATCATCCCCGCCACCTCATCCTCGGCATACCGGATCGTCGTCAGATTGAACTGGTTGGTCTTGTTGATCAGTTGCGCAATCCGCGCCAACCCCACCCGGTCGAACCCTCGCCACACCAGCCGCATCTGCAAACTCGCCAGATACCCCGCCATGTCGCTGCCATCGCCCGCCATCGCCTCCCGCGCCACATTCGCCGCATACTGCCCGGCCCGCGCGAAATCCTCCCCCGTCACCGCAACCGACTCGAAATGCCCCGAAGCCGCCAGAACCCCCGGCACCAGCGCCGGCTCCTCCGGCACCTCCACCACCCGAACCTCCGGCAACTCCCGCCGCACCAGCGCCCGCTCCGCCGGATTGTCATCGAGAAACACCAGCGCATCCACCCCCAGCCGCAACCGCCCCGCAATCTCCCGAATATTCGCCGCCTTGTCCCGCCAGTTCGCAACGAAACACGCAATGTCCCCCATCCGCAGCACCATCTCCGGATGCTGCTCGAACACCGCCCGCGCCACCGCATCGTCATTCTTCGAACAAACCGCCAGCGCCACTCCCCGCGCCGCCAGCCCCTTCGCATAAGCCTGAACCGCCACGAACGCCTCGCCCTCGGCACTGCCCTGCCCGAGCACGATCCCCTCCATCCCGTCATCCCCGATAACCCCGCCCCACAGCGTGTTATCCAAATCGAGCACCAGG
>JAQTXO010000473.1 GCA_028688765.1 Acidiphilium sp.
AGACCCGGATACGACGGTCGTGGATCGTTGCCCTGCCGCGATGACCCGGATCGTACTCGATCAAATGCGGTTCACCGCAGACCGGAATGCTGTTGCCCGCCGCAATCACGATGGGCACCGGCAGGTTGGACAAACGCTCTGCCACCCATTCCTCGTGGGTACGAAGCAAAGCCAGCCCGGCGCGACGCGAACCACGAACGGGCAAAGTGATCACGATGGTTCCCGCCTGCGGATCGACCCTCAGCGCCACCCGCCGCGCGCGCGAACTGCGACGCCAGCAGACCGAGGCCGTGACTCCCGCCACGATCACGGTCTCGTCGATACTGCACGCGGATCTCACCGCGCGGATCTGCCCGGCCATTGTGACGGCCATGTCACGATGTGATGCTCCAAGGGGCCAGCATCGACCTCGCTGATGATACGCCCCGCCGCCGAGGCACCGGCAAGCCGCGTCGAGTCAGGATTTCCGGTCACCAGCGGATGCCACGCGGGCAGATCGCGATGCTCGGCCACGAGGCGATAGGCGCATGAGGGGGGCAGCCAATCAATCTCGGCGAGAGCGTCCGGCGTGAGACTGATGCAATCCGGCACCTCCCGGGCTCGATTGGCGTAGTCCTTGCAGGCACAGGTCGTGATGTCGAGCATACGGCACGACACGTTGGTGTATTCGAGAGCGTCGGTCTCCTCGTCCCTCAGTTTGTGAAGGCAGCATCGCCCACAGCCATCGCAAAGCGATTCCCATTCGGCGGTCGTCATGTCCTGCAGGCGTTTCGTGCGCCAGAAAGGGGATGCCGGCTGTGGCATGATATGGAACAGTGCCTTTCACAAACCCGGGGATACGATTTAGCCGCCGAATTTCGCCAACATTGCACGAAGCGGATTGGCCCCGGCATTGTTGGCGTTCATCGTGACCACGATCTGGCGCGGATCGATGATCTGACCGTAATATTGCTGATCAAGGGCCGAGTCGTTCGAAAAGACCGATCCCGAAAGTGAAATCCCGCCGTACAATCCCCTTGCCTTGGCGAAGGTGATGATGTCGGCACCCAGCGCGGTCCCGGTGGAGCCGCCAACGCCCGCGCCGATCGTTGCGACCGAAATCCCGGCATCGGCGCCAATCTTGAACTGGCTGTTCAGAAAGGCGGTCAATGCCGTGTCGTTCATGAGCATCATGATCACTTCGGCGTCCTGCACACCGATCTGCAGGCCGAAGCTTCCGCTGCCCATCGTGTAGAATGCGGGGTCCGACCACGAGCCGGTGGCCGCCCTCGACACGAGAACGCACTGGCCACCCTCGCCCCCGATAAAGAAGCCCGCCTTGAAAATGCGGGGGCAAACCACGACGGCCTTGGCGCGCCGCAGGAACTGGGTGGCCTGATTGGCTTGCGACGAGCCATTGCCGAGCATCGTTTCAACGGTGAGCGTCGAACGATCGACCAGCTCCTGAGCCGCGTTGGACGTATCGGTATTGCCGGCACAGGCGGAAAGCGGTGCCACCAGACTCAACCCGACGATGCCGATCCATGGCCATGACCGCGCGCGGTTCGATCGGGGCCGGCCTGCAACCGGAATGGGGTCGATTATCGCCATAGCGGAACTCCCTGCGTTTTGTTGATGGCTCATATAGTGGTTATAGGATGACGCGGATCAAATGCATATTTTTCATTCATATGCGGGCTGCTGAACCCATCAGATCCATCCGGTCCTTTCTGGTTTAGCAACCGTCCACCCGTGCCAATCGGCAGCATCTGCCCTATAATGGCGGGATGCCCCGCCAGTCTCCCTCCACCGACGATCTGTTCGGCGAAACGCTGCCTCCTGCGGGGCGGAGCGGCACCGCACCCATGGCGGAGGCGCTGCGGCCTGACGCGTTGAGCGCGGTCGTCGGGCAGGACCATCTGGTCGGCCCGGCAGGTAGCCTGACGCGGATGATCGAGCGCGGATCGCTCGCCTCGCTTATTCTGTGGGGACCGCCCGGGGTCGGCAAAACCACCATCGCGCGGTTGCTGGCGGATCGCGCCGGGTTGATCTTCGTGCAGATCTCGGCGGCGTTTTCCGGCGTCGCCGATCTCAAACGCGTGTTCGAGGAGGCGACGCGCCGCCTTCGTACCGGAGATCGCACCCTGTTGTTCGTCGATGAAATTCATCGGTTCAACCGGGCACAGCAGGACGGGTTTCTGCCCGTGGTCGAGGATGGCACGATCACGCTGGTTGGCGCGACCACCGAGAACCCCTCGTTCGAACTCAATGGCGCCTTGCTCTCGCGCTGCCAGGTCCTGGTGCTGAAGCGCCTCGACGATGCGGCACTCGAACTGCTTCTGGCGCGGGCCGAGGCTGCGGCCGGCACCAGCCTGCCGCTCAGCCCGGCCGCCCGCGCTAGCCTGCGCGCGATGGCCGATGGCGATTGTCAGGCAATCCTGAACATGGCGGAACAGGTCTTCGCCGCCAGGGCCACGGCCCCGCTCGATGAAGCGGCGCTGACCGACCTCGTGGCCCGTCGCGCGGCCCTGTACGACCGTGACCGCGAGGAACATTACAACCTGATCTCGGCGCTGCATAAATCGATGCGCGGCTCCGACCCCGATGCCGCCCTTTATTGGCTGGCACGGATGCTGGTCGGCGGTGAGGATGCCCGCTACATCGCCCGCCGGCTGACCCGCTTCGCCGTCGAGGATATCGGCCTCGCCGATCCCGCGGCGCTCACCCAGTCGATCGCGGCGTGGGAAGCCTATGAGCGGCTCGGCAGCCCGGAGGGCGATCTCGCGATCGCGCAACTCGTGCTGTATCTCGCCACCGCGCCCAAATCCAACGCCGGCTACCGGGCATTCGGCGCGGCGAAACGCGCGGCGCAGGGCACCGGCAGCCTGCCGCCCCCCGCGCATATCCTGAACGCGCCGACCAAATTGATGAAAGATCTCGGCTACGGGACGGGCTATGCCTACGACCACGATACCCAGGATGCTTTCTCCGGCCAGAACTACTTCCCCGATGGTATCGAGCGCACGCAATTCTACCGTCCGCAGGGCCGTGGTCACGAGCACGAAATCAAGCGCCGGCTGGACCATTGGAGCAAGTTGCGCGAAGAGCGGGCATGAGTGTTCAAACCATCACCGTCGGACCCGATCAGGCCGATATGCGGCTCGACCGGTTTCTTCGCCGTCATCATCCGCATCTGACCCAGGGCGCCATCCAGAAATTGTGCCGTACCGGGCAGAT